>CAVKNU010000026.1:0-24224 GCA_963657465.1 Lachnospiraceae bacterium | reverse complement strand
TCGCAAGTGTGGGGAGTTATGCGTTTACCAATGCGAGGATTTGTCTGTTTTACTTATTTTAGCTACCCTTTGCGAGGGAAATCATTTTCGTTTTATAGAGGAAAGATACAAATAATTTTTAATATTCCAAGCTTTTTCTATATCACATTTCACAAGGTGTGATGTAAATTGCTGTTTTACAATATAGTATCTCCTGTGCAATATCATCCACGACATTGCACTAACATTGCACAACATTTCACTCCCATCTCAAATGGAGGAAATTGCTAAAGACATAGAAGATTACTGATACAGTAAACTTGCAACTTCGTCTGGCAATATCACCTTGCAATTCTGAGGACCAGGAAGTGGCTTTTCTCTTAGGAAGAGGACGTATATTACATTCTTTCCCTGAGCAAATGGAGCTAGAGATACCTTCTTCTTCAACTTTTCCAAGAGCCTATCAGCATAGTCTGGAGATGTCCATTTACATTCTCCCACGAATATTGTGTTTTTGTCGTAGAGATCTTCCGCCACAACATCAAATTCAAGTTCCTCATTGCCTACAGGGGTTTTCTTTCCTTCTTCGAAGATAGGAACCTTGCCCCACCAGCGTGAGGCAACACCCCATGTGTGACCCTCTATGTCATTGCCACTGACTGCCAGCTGGCACAACCTTTCCCAAACCTCAGCAACATGCCCGTTAAATCCATCATTGATGAATTTCTTTGCGATGTTGCCACGTCCCAAAGCGATTATTGACTTGTTTGGCTCGATGAATCTGTAATAGAATGCCATGAAAGGATCCTCTATCCGATAAAGTATCTTCTTTGTCTTCGTTGGATTTTCACCAAATGGCACTTCCTTTCTGAGGAAAAACATCTCTGTCAAATGTTTCATTGGCTTGGCAAGTTCTGCCGTAGTCTTGCCCAGGGCATCAGAAATGCTTGAATACTTCTGTTTTCCACTGCCCACTGCGAGCATAATTGACGAATAAGGTGCTATGTCTGATACCTCATCCAAGAAGAGGCGTGTAGGCTCGTCATAGAGATTTCCCATGCCGTCTAAGATAAGTCCTTGGATGGCATCGTCCAAAGATTTGTAACGCTCGCGCTGACTCCAGTATTGGGGTACTCCACCCCATACGGCATACTCTTCCACAAGTTCCTTTGCAGAGGTGTTGATGATTTCCCGCCACCAAGGAAGCATCACTGGTCGTAAGATGAAAATATGGTCAGCTCTGCCATAAAGAGGTTCTGAGCCTTGCAAGAGTCCGTGCATCATCCTTTGCGAAGAGCCGCAGATGATGATATTGCAACGCAGTTCATCTACTCCTGTAATACGCCTATCAAGGATTCGTTGTAGAATGGAAGGCAAAGAAGTGTCTTTCTGGACGAGATATGGGAACTCGTCCAGAACAAGTGTGGCATTCTCCTTGCAATGGTAGTTGAAGGCCATAATGATGTCCTCCCAGGAGGAATATACTGGTTTGTCGAAACCTGGATATTCCGCTCCTATGGTTCGTGCCAATAGGCTTATCTGCGTGGCTTTCTCGCTATGGCTAGCCTCAAAATAGATATCACCACCCTTCAGCACCCTTCTAATGAGAGTTGACTTACCAAGTCTCCTTCGCCCGTATATTACGATGAAGTTTGAGGCACTAGATTCCAATGCCTTTCGCAGAACTTCTTGTTCCTTGACTCTATCTACGAATTTCATGTTAGTGATTTTTGAATTACTAACTGCAAAATTACTAAAAATATCCGAAAGAGCAAATTTAAAGAGGAGTTTTTCTTATTTTATTTGGAGACTTGACCTGACTGTTAAGCTAGGACAGCTAGACTGTCTTCCTTAGACAGTCTAGTTTTCTTCCTAAAACAGTCAAGCTATCTCCCAAATTCAGCATAGTTTTCCTGTCCTCTCTCTTATTGAAGGAGAATGAGGAGTGTAATATTGTGCTATGTTCGTGCAATGTCATTCGGCACATAGCACAAGACATAACATCCTACATATCAATATTTTACACAACGAACAGTGAAATGTGAGATAATTTTATATTCTTTCCATACAATTGCAACGTATGCTTCCTTTATATTCCAACTAAAAACAAATAAAGACAACAAAGTCATTTAACTTAACTTTCTGAGTAATGCAACTTAGGTTTGTAAGTACAAGAAGCTTAGCTTCGAAAGTGTTGTCACTAGGCTCAGCAGACCTATAATCCGTACTTTTTTATTCAATACGACCGTTTATTTTCACAAATACCACAAGCTTATTGCAATCCTGTTTAATTCGTGTGTCTTCATCGTTTTGTCATTTTATTGAAACCAGAAGGAAGTAATTCCGCCCTACTTTTGCAGCCGTTTACGAACGGCATTAGTTTTATAAAATAACAATAGATGAAAAAAAACGCATTAACTAGTTTGGTGCTCGTAGGAAAAATGGGATTACTCACATCCATTTCTGCCTTTGCACCAGTCAACCTACAAGCAAGCAATACGCTTGACGGCAACACCATTGTAGGTAGCAAGAGCATGAACGTAGAAATCAAAGGACAAGTTTTAGATGAAACAGGTGCCCCTATCATCGGCGCTACCATCACAGTCATTGAATCTAATCAAAACGCAGTAAGCGACATCGAGGGTAACTTTGGCATTCATGCGCACAAAGGAAGTAAGGTAAAAATATCTTATTTAGGATACAAAGACAAAACCATCGTTCTCAATGATACCAAAGACGTCAAGGTGACAATGGACGAGGATGTTCATAACTTGGGAGAAGTGGTAGCCATCGGTTATGGTACCACTACCGTAAAAAGCAGTACAGGCTCTATCGCTTCCATCAAGGCCGACAACCTCAACAAGAATGTGTCTGCCAACTTTGCTTCTTCTCTCTCTGGCAAGGTGACTGGTGTGCAAGTCATCCAACCTTCAGGTCAACCAGGTACAGATGCGCAAATCAGAGTGCGTGGTATCGGTACTTTGACTGCAGGTTCCGACCCTTTGATCATTGTAGATGGTTTTCCTCTCTCTGAGGGTTCTACTCTCAACAGCATCAATACAGCTTCCATCGAATCCATCGAGATTCTAAAAGATGCTGCTTCCACTGCCATCTATGGTTCCAGAGGAGCCAACGGTATCATCATGGTGAAGACCAAAGGTGGAGCAGAATCCAAACCTCAAGTGTCCTTCTCTGCCACCTTGGGATTGCAGCAAAGAAGCGACAAGGTGAAACTGGTCAATGCTTACGACTATGCCACCCTTATGAAAGAGGCTAGAAATACAGGTTATGTAAACAAAGACCCTAACAACCGCAAGGAAACAGACACCAATGAAGAGCGTAAGCTGAAAGGTGCATCTAAGCGAGAGTTGATTCCAGACTATATTCTTCCTTATCTTAATGGTGAGAAAGGATTGCCCGATACCGATTGGTATGATGAAATTTTCCGCACCAGTGCCATCACCGACTACAATGTATCTATCAATGGAGGAAGTGACAAACTGAAGTATTCTTTCACAGGAGGTTATCTGAACCAAAAAGGTATCTTGATAGGAACCGACTTTGAGAAATATTCTGCCAACGTCAATCTTTGGTTCAAGCCAACCAAACATGTTGTTATCGGAACCTCCCTGTTCCCTTCTTACTCCAAGCAAAACTTCACCCAGAGCAGTAATACTTGGGGAGGAACCCTTCCTGCTATGGCTTCCATCAGCTACCCTTTCTTCCCTGTCTATAATGAAGATGGTTCGTATGCCATCTCTGAGCAAATCAAGGCCAACATCGCCCCAGATGGTGCATTGTGCGAGAACCCTGTAGCTTGGGCCAACATGCTTGACAACCAGAAGAAAACAGAACGTTTCTTCGGAAACATCTATACGGAGATAGATTTGTTGAAGTGCTTGAAATACAAACTTAACCTGGGAATGGATTATCAGTCAACCCAAGTCAGAGTGTTCAAGCCATCCGACATCGGTCAATACCGTTCGGCAGCTCCTTCTCCAGCCTATGCCAAAAACAACAACGGTCTGTTGATGAATTATCTTGTGGAGAACACACTCACATTCAATCGTTATTTGGATAAGAACATGGCACATAATCTCAACGCTCTTATCGGTCAATCCTATCAGCGAGAGAATTATGAGAACGTAGCTATTGATGCCACAGGCTTTACCGACAATTCTATCCGAAACATTGCGGGCGGAAGTGGATTCAAGGTTACCCCATCAGAATACCAATGGACGATGCTATCTTACTTCGGAAGAATCAATTACGCTCTGTTCGATAAGTATCTTGTTAGTGCTTCCGCACGATGGGATGGCAGCTCACGCTTCGGTCAGAACACCAAATGGGGTTTCTTCCCTGCAGCATCCATGGCGTGGATTCTATCCAATGAGTCATTCCTCAAAAACACAAAGGGCATCAATTATGCCAAATTGAGATTTAGTTGGGGAGAGACCGGTAACAACCAGATTCCAAACTATGGTTCACTTGCCACCATGAAAAGATCCAACTACATCTTTGATGGCAGTTTGGCTTCAGGCTCACTTATCTCTACCTCTCCTAACCCAGAGTTGTCTTGGGAGAAGACCAGCACATTCAACATCGGTCTTAATCTCGTGTTGTTTGATTACTTAGGCATCGATGCCGACTACTACCATGCAACCACCAACGACCTCTTGCTTGAAGTACCTGTGCCAGAACAGAGTGGTTATAAGAATTCATTGCAAAACATCGGAAAGGTAAGAAATACAGGTGTTGAATTGAAGCTCTACACGGCTAGAGACATACAATTGGGAAATGTGGCATGGAACAGTAGCTTGACCATGTCGTCCAACAAAGACAAAGTTTTGGCATTGGCTCCAGGACAGACTCAGATTATATCTGGAAACAGCATCACCAAGGTAGGACATTCCATAGGTGAGCTATATGGCTATGAGGTCATTGGTTTGTTCAAGACTCAAGAAGAGTTGGACAATTATCCACACATGGCTGGCACACAGTTGGGCGATTACATACTCAAAGACCTCAATGGGGACAAGAAGATTACCACAGAAGACAGAAAGAGTTTCGGTTCTCCATCCCCAAAAGTTATTCTTGGTTTCAACAACACCTTTAAATATAAGGCTTTTGAGTTGTCATTCGACTTATATAGCGAGTTGGGCAAGAAGAAATTCAGTGGCACCCTTTCCTCATTGGAATGTGGAGAAGGATTCATGATGGTTACAGAGAACTATTTCAAGAACAGATGGCATCCAGTTGACAATCCAAATGGAACCATGGCCACTCCAAACATGGCTAATTATTCGAATCAGCGCAAACAGTCGTTGGCTTCCAACTTGTATTATGTAGATGCTTCTTACGTGCAGTTGAGAAACCTGAAGTTGAGCTACAACTTGCCAACATCGCTCGTCAGCAAGATAGGTCTATCTCACGCACAAGTGTATGTCATGGGCAACAATTTGCTCACACTCACTCCTTACAAAGGATTTAGCGTGGATGCAGAGACAGGAAGTGGCATTCTTCAACAAGGATATGAGAAGTATGCTTACCCTATGGCACGCACTTACACGATTGGAATCAACGTAAACTTTTAAAACAGAACAAAACAATGAAACAAATAAAATCAATCATCGGAGTTTGTCTTGGCATTGCCACCCTATGTGCTTGCTCCGACAGCTTACTGGATGTTAATCCTAGTATGCAAAATACATCCAATAATTTCTTTAAATCTGCGGAGCAACTCGAACTAGGAGTCAATGCCGCTTACTCCACTCTCCAACTGAATGGTCAATACGAGATTTCAAACCTCTTATTGGGTGAGCTTCCATCAGACAACACTTGGGATGAAGTTCCTGCCAATGATGGCGGACATTGCGGACAACTCGATGAGTTTAGTATGACTTCGGGCAACACCGTCACAGAAAACTCATGGCGCGACAACTACATTGGCATACAGCAATGCAACGTGGTGCTCAATCGTGTGGGCAATATCCCAGGAGTTTCAGAAGCCAAGAAGAATACCACCATTGGAGAAATGAAATTCTTGCGTGGATTGATGTACTTTAATTTGGTAAGGATCTTTGGAGACGTACCTTTGGTCACCCAAGAGACAACAAATGTAAATGACTATTTCGGTCAAGGAAGAACTGCTTCCGAAGAAGTGTACAAGCAAATTCAAGCCGACCTTACCGATGCTACTTCTCTCCTGCCAGAGACTGCATCGCAACGAGGCAGAGCCAACAAATGGGCAGCTCTTGGCATATTGGCAAAAGTGGAACTCACTCTCAAAAACTACAGTGCTGCCCAAAAACATTTGCAAGAAATCGTAAATGCAAATCAATATGCACTTCTTGATGACCCTTCACTTATCTTCTCACCACGCAACAAGGGCAATAAGGAAATCATCTTCGACGTACAATTTGAGTCGGGCATGAATGGTAACACCGAGGGTAGCGATGCCTTCCGTTACTTCTCGCCATCAGGAACGGTAAGTGGTGCCAAAGGTCATAACCTACCAACAAAAGAGGTGTATAATCTATTTGACGATAACGATTTAAGAAAGAATGCCTATATCAAACAGACAACGGGCAATTTGGCTTCCGGCAAGTTTGTACAGACCTCTGATGTCATTGAGGATGGAGGTAACAATGTGGTTGTATTGCGTTATGCTGACGTCGTATTAATGTTGGCAGAATGTCTCGCGAACAACAACCAACTGACCGAAGCTTGCAATTACCTCAATCTCATCAAGCAGAGAGCAAGTATAGCATCTTTCAACTCTACCGACAAAGACAAGGTATTGGATGAGATAGCCTTGGAGAGAAGAAAAGAATTGGTTAACGAAGGAAGCCGTTGGTTCGACCTCATCAGAACAGGCAAAGCCGTGGAAGTCATGAACGCCTACTTCAAATCTACTATTGGTTACAACGGAATCACCATCACAGAAGACAACTTGGTACAACCGATTCCACAATCACAGATTGATACCGACCCTAGCATCACCCAGAACAAGAATTACAACTAAGTTATGAAAAAGATAAAGATTATCCTATTGGCATTGTTGGCTGGCCTTTATACAAATGCGTCAGCCCAATGCACCTTCAACGATGACAAAGTCATTGTTGTCTCCCATCGAGGCGATTGGCGCTTTGCTGCAGAAAACTCTCTAGAGGCTTTCAACAGCAGTGTGGGAGTAGGTGTCAACATGGTGGAACTAGATATCACCAAGACAAAGGATGGGAAACTCATCTTGCTCCATGACAAGACGCTCGACCGAACCACCACTGGCAAAGGAAAACCTAGTGACTATACACTCGATGAAATCAAATCGCTCTATCTCAGAAATGGATGCGGAGTACCTACCTCGCAGAAAGTTCCTACTCTTGAGGAGGTGATGACAGCACTGAAAGGAAAGATTTGGGTAAACATAGACAAAGGGTATGATTACTTCGATGATGTGGCACAGATACTGAAAAAAACAGGTACAACCCAGCAAGTTATCATCAAGGCAGGGGTACCTTACCAACAGATAGCCCAAGAACACCCTGGCGTATTGAGCGACCTTGTATTCATGCCTATCATCAACTGTAAGGACGAACAAGCCATCGAACATATCGACGAATACTTAAAGAAAGCACATCCTGTGGCTTTTGAGGTTGTATTCAGCACACTTACCCCAAAGGTGTATGATGTAATCCGTCATATCAAGGAGGGTGGCAGCAAGGTTTGGATCAATTCTCTTTGGCCATCACTCTCTGCCGGAATGAACGACGACAGAGCGGTTTTCAATCATCAAGAGGAGGAGACATGGGGGAAGATTATCGAAATGGGAGCTTCTTTCATCCAAACCGACCGTCCACAAGAATTGATTGATTATCTCAAAACCAAAGAATTGTATCAATCCAACCAAAATGCTGCATCCATTCGAGAGAAACTGGTCAACAAGAATCATTCTTATGGATTTGTAGTCTCTCACCGAGGAGACTGGTTAAGGTATCCAGAGAATTCCATTGCTGCCATCAAGAGCTCTTTCGCCCATGGCACAGACATAGTGGAAATCGACGTACAAAAGACACGTGACGGTATCTTGGTCTTATCACATGATGAAACCTTGGATAGATGCACCGATGGGACTGGTCGAATCGATGCCCTAAAATACAAGGCTATAAAAGCACTGCATCTCAAAGACAAGGACGGCAGAATCACAGCATACACGATGCCAACTTTGGAAGAAGCCCTATTGGCATGCAAAGGAAAAGTAATGGTCAACATTGACAAGGGCGACCGTTTTATCGAGGAAATCATGCAAGTGTTGCAGAAGACGGGAACAGAAAATATTGCTATACTCAAGAGTTACAAAACTCCTACAGAAGTGAAAGCATTATATGGCAAGTACCTAGATAAGATTCTGTATATGCCAGCCATCAATCTAGACACTCCCAATGCACTCGAAACATTAGAGACCTTTGACAAGGAGTTAGCTCCTTTTGCCTACGAATTGAATTACAAGAAGAATGAGACACTTGCCATCAAGGCACACGACCTCATCAAGAACCATTCACTTTTGTGGTTTAATTCCTTGAATGGCAGAAACTTTGGGCATGATGATTTTCGTTCTCTGTCTTGTCTGGAAGATGGATTTGGCTATATCATCAAAAACTACCATGCAAATATTATACAAACAGACTTTCCTGAAGGATTAGTCAAGTACTACAAAAAAGAAGGGCTTCGCTAAGCGAAACCCTTTTTTAGTATTATCGGAGTACTTGCAATTGATAAGTGCCCGATGGTAAATCTATCATTATTTTCTGATCCGTCATTCGGCATTGTTTTTTCTTCAAAGCCTTACCGTCCAATAAGACAGACTTCAGTGAAGAGGCTGGCACACAGACGGTAGCCTTCGTATTGGCAGGAATCGTGAAAGTATAGAGAACTGAATTATCTTTTCTCTCCCATTTGCTTTCAATCCTTCCATACATGCTGTCATAGAAGCCAGATGCATATTTCAATCCACTAGCCTCATCTGGTTCTGGTTGCAAGAAGAAATGCTGGAAACCAGGGTTCTCTTCATCACGCTGAATACCCAAAGAGTAATTATACATCCATGCTGCAACAGCACCAAAAGAATAGTGATTGAAAGAATTCATACGATTATTACCTCCAAATCCATTCTCCTTGGTATAAGAATTGAGACGTTCCCACACGGTCGTCGCTCCCTGATTTACAGGATACAACCAAGAAGGATAAGTCTCTTGGCGCAACAAGCGATAAGCCATATCGTTGCAACCAGCATCCGACAAGGCTTTACTAATCCAAGCCGTACCGATGAAACCTGTCATCAAAGAGTATGGAGGACAAACCTCTCCTCTATCCGTGCGATTCTCACGCAAGAGAGTTGCCTTGAAATTCTCTATAAACTTTGCTTTCAACGCTGGTTTCACGATGTCGAAAGCCAACGGAAGAACATAGGATGTTTGCGTATCCACCCATTTTCCTTCTCGTTCCTTGTTAAAGGAAGAAGCAATGGTTTTGCCTGTAGCAGCATCTATATAAGTTGCATTAAACAAGTCGATGCGCTCATTACGCAACTTTTCATAATAAGCAGCATCTTCAGTATGCCCCAAGACACTTGCCATTCTTTGCATCAGCTGCAAGTCATAGATATAATAAGACTCCCAAAGTAAAGACTTGTCATTGCGCTCATCTTCCAAACCAAGCCAATCGCTCAAGTCGCCCCACTGCCGATTCTGAACAATGATGCCCGTAGAAGGATCCATATAATGTGTTCTTACATATTCTATATAGTGCTTCATCGCTTTATAATGCTCTTTCAGCAATGTGGTGTCATTATACTGTTGGTAACATTCCCAAGGCACGGTAATACCTGCACTTCCCCAAAGCAATCCTCCAAAGCCACCACCAACAGGAGCAATGTCCTGGAATCTTCCGTCTGGTGTCTGCACATCTCGCATAGCCTGCAGATAATTGCGTAAGAACAGAGATGCATCCGTCATATAAGAGGCAGTACGAGAGAACACAGAGATGTCACCTGCCCAACCCATACGTTCATTGCGCTGAGGACAATCGGTAGGAATGGAGAAGAAATTGCTCATAGACGACCATTTCACATTCTCCCAAAGACGATTCACCTTTTCACTAGAGGTCTGATAAGCCGAAGAAATCTTATCAATCGAACTCAGCACGATGCCTTTGACATTCTCCAAAGGCAAAGGTTTGTCTATGCCTGTTATCTCCACATAGCGATAACCATGATAGGTAAATCTTGGCGAGAAAGACTCCTCTCCTCCCTTGGCAATATAAATGTCCTGTGCCATGGCTGCACGAATATTCTCCAACATCAACATGCCTTCATCACCAGCATACTCTAGAAGATGTGGATAGAGCACTTCGGCATAGCGTAAGTTCACTTTCGTACCAGAAGACAAGCCTGTCATCCTAATCTGTGGCACACCTACCATATTTTGCCCCATATCATAGACAAAGACACCCTTACGAACTTCTTTCACTGATTGTGCCGTCAACTCACAAACTGGTTGGATAGTATTGCCTCGTTGACTCATCAGTTTGAAGGCGGAATAATCATCAGGGGCCATCGCACTGCCCCATCCCTCATGGCTTATCTGATTTGCCAAAGGCATCTCCACACAAGCCTTCCAGTCTTTGGCATCATAAGAGGAAGACGACCAATTCTTGACAGCCTGTTCCTTGGAAGCATCATACACCTCGCCTTGGAACAAACTTCCATAGACCATAGGTCCCTCATCATAGCATTGCCAAGTAGCAGGATTTGTCACAACCTCTTGCTTACTGCCATCCTTATAACGAATAGAAAGACGAGCCAAAAGAGATTGACGATCACCAAAATAGTTCCAGTTCTCACCTTGGAAAGTCAAGCCTCCGCTCCACCATCCTTCACCCAAGATGGCTCCTAGGGCATTCTTGCCTTGTTTCAAACAAGATGTGACATCATAAGTTTGATAAGTATGCGTCTTGTTGTATTGCGTGGAACCTGGATTCAAATATTCCGAATTGATTCGCTTCCCATTCATATAGGCATCATACACACCGCGAGCCGTAATATAGAGACGCGCCGAAGCCACTTCCTTATCTATCAGAAAGCTAGTACGAAGCATAGGCATTGACTTTTGGCTAGGATCCACCAATAGCTGTTGACTAGCTTTGCGCCCATCCAAGGTTTGATGGAGCTTTTCTATCTGTAAAATTTCACGAGCAGGACTTCTAAAAGCATACACCTTGGCATCTGAGAAAGAGGCTATTTGTCCCTTTGCAACTGCGATTCCGACTTCACCCAACACTGGGAAAGCCAAGAAATCTCCTCCCTGACCGATTGGATTTAATGCTACTTTGCCAACAGATCGTCCATCCACCCATAATTCTGTATTGCCCAAGCATACTGCCATTTGAATGCGATGAGAGAGATAACGGTTGTCCTTATTCAATATTTTTGTAGGAATGGCAACTACCTTCAAAGGTTTCATGGCATTATCAGTCTGAGCATACCCTACTCTATAAATCGCAAGAGAAGCCTCTTTTTTTTCATCCAATCCACTCGTATTTAGCTCAACCTTGATATACGAAGAGTCTGGTTGATTTTGCAAATGAAAGATGTTTTTGTTGGCATCCATCAAGCGAGGGTCGTTGGCACCCAACAAGAAAGCAGCTCGTGTGGTCTTGCTACGCTTATCCATTTGCATCGAAATGGCAAAGCGAAACACTGGTAAATAAGAAGCATACAAAACATTGCTTGATTCTGGTGCACCAATCCACTTGGCTCCCTTCCAAGCCTCATCACGATCCGTTTGCGCCATCAAGCCTGTCTCAAACTTTGCCGTCTGTCCCGTCACAACGTCATCTTGATTCCAAACAGTCAGTTGCCAAGCATAGCAAGTTTGTGATTTCAAACTTGTCCCAGCATAACGTACATTCAAAGACTGGGCACTCTGTACTTTCCCAGAATCCCATACCTTGTTTCCATTTTCGTCAGAAACAATGATGCGATAAGCCTTCTGATAGCAATTACGTGCAGAGGCATTCCCCTGCATCTGCCAACTAAACCGAGGATGCATCTCCTCAATAGCCAAAGGCGCTTTCTGATATTCCACCTTCATATTCGCTATCGAGGTATGTTGCTTGGCAGAAACTGCCAAGGCAAAAACACTAAAGAGAATAATAAAAATGCGATACTTCATATATTGTTTCGATGTTTTAAGTCTTACAGTTTTAAGTTCTTTTACCTTTTTATAACTACAAAAGTATTAAAAATAAATGTTCCCTACAAATTTTAGGCGTTAAAAGAAAGAAATCAGCACAATAAAAGAGGGTACGCCATACTCTCGATGACGTAGCCTCCGCTGTAATCTAAGCACTCTAAGCCAGAGTACTATGATTCATTATTGAAAGAGAGAATCTATGTACGTGTACATTTCAGGGGAAGAGCCTATAAAGCGCTTCACAATCTGACCTTCAGGATTGATGATGATGAAAGAAGGATAACCAGAGATGCCATAAAGGGTTGGGATGTCGTCCTTATCTTCATTTTTCACCTGTGTCCAAGTCATAGCATGCTTTTCTACTGCAGCCTTCCATTTGGCTTCGGTATCACGACAGTCGATGCTGACAATCTCAAACTTACCTGAATCCTTGTGCTTGGCGTAACATTCCTTCATCTGTGGCAAAGCCTTGATACACCAGCCACACCAAGATCCCCAGAAGTCGAGCATCACATATTTGCCACGAAGACTAGAAAGCGAGAAGTCATTACCCTGGAGATCTTTCAATGTAAAGTCTGGAGCCAAAGTACCCGAAGCCACTTTCTTTTCTTGCTCTGCAATCTTCTTGGCACGGTCAGCAAAATCCTTATGGCGCTTATAAGCCAAAGCCAACTCACAATTCCTCACACGGTCGGTCATCACATCGTAAGCAGCATAAAAGTCCTTGCAATTGTTGAGAGCTATGCAAGAAGCCTCATTGTCAGGGTGCTGCTTAATATAATTGAGGGCAAACTCACGCATGGCATCAGAACATTTTCTCATGTCTGGGAAATACTTATCTCTTACTGCCTTCTTCTGCTCATCAGTCTTTGCACCCTCCATTTCCTTATAATAAGCATCATTCACTTTATCAAGAGCTTGCTTGTAAGGGGCAAAGCCATCCTCATAAGCTTTCACCTTATTATATATATCAGCACCTTTCAGTGTATATTTCTCCAAAGTGCCATTTACCGTCAAAGGTTTGTTTGGCAAAAGATAAAATCCGACACCACCTGTCAAACGCTTACCAGCCTCTGGCATCTCATAGATGACAACCTGAAGTAAATGATCGGTAGGATAGCTCAGAGAAAACTTACCATTTTTAAATTGCATGGTGTCATTCTCGCTTTTTTCTGTCGCAGGGTCGTAAGTATAAACGATAGCCCAGTTGTTGCGAAGTCCCTTCAACTGTCCCTTTATTGAAATCTGTGCCTGTGTTGCTAAAGAGCAGGCTAACATGGCAACGCCTAAAGATAACTTTATGATTCTATTTTTCATTTTTTCAACTAATAAAAAAATATTATTCAACTGTAAATGTAAACTCCTTTGAATATGGAGGCATACAAACATTCGCATCACAGCACTGACACTCAAATGTACACTTCACGTTTGCAGGAAGTGAAGCCAACTTCATATTTTGGCGAATCGTGACAGAACTGTCATAGATGGTAGTACCGTTCTTCACGAAAGGTTTTGGCATAGGATAAGTTGCCTCACCCAAGACCCCACCTTCTGGCAAGGTGAAGGTAATCTTCATCGGAATATATGGGTCGGTTTCATCCACGGTCTTATATACATGATAACCTTCCATCAACTTCACGTCGAAAACGACATCGATGCCATCTCTATCTAGTTTCTGGACACGTGCACTTACCACCAAAGGATTCTCATGGCTCACCTCTGCATTATTCGTCTGCTCATTCGCTTTTTGTTTCTGGAGTTCCAAACGTTTTTGGGCTACCGTATAGTCATGACCAGCAGCTTTCTTGTCACTCGACATGAAATACCAACCACCACTCTCTGTAAAAAATAGCTTGTTCTTGTTGTCATTATACCATTTACGCCATTCTGCTGGATTAGTAAATTCGCAAAGGGTATATTTGTTGAGAACACGGTGAGCACGCTCCACTTCCACATTCTTCTCCAAGCAAGAAATAGCCTTATCGAGAATACGCTTGTCATTATTAGGGATTCCCCAATCCTTGGCATCAGCATCCACAACCAGATTGTAGCTACCCTCACCACCATAGAAATAAGGGGTATTCTCATCATAATACTGCAGATATTTTGCCTCATCCTCGCCAAACAGAGCATACAAGATAGGCTCTCTACCTTTCAAATAGTCTCCAAAAGACTGCTCGGCAGGGATATCCTTCTCCGTAAATTCAAGATAACGTTTCTCTTCATTCGTCAGAGTCTCTCCCTTTGCTTTCTTAGCACGAGCTTCTTTGCCAACCTTCAAAATCTCTGCATAAAACTCTTTGTTGCTCTTGGCACGCTCTTGCCAAGCCTCGCGAGAGCAAAGATATTTCACCTCTTTGATATACTCACGAGTTGCAATACGATCATTATATTTGCGTACCATCGGCACACCACGATGCTTAGCCATGTAAGCCACGACATTGGCAAACACTACCTTAGCCTCATTGGTCATATACAATGGAGAACCAGCAAAGCCCCAAGTAAAGAAATTGGCATGACGACCGAGAGCCACCGCATTGATAGTCTTGGCGCATACACCACTAGAAATGTACTCACAATCAGGAGAGTCGGTGTAGCCCCAAGGACGAGACACCATTCCGATATTAAACTCTCGGTTGCTCTGATAGCCAATGGTATTTACTGTCCACATCATCACTGAGTCTGGCACCTGTCCATCCTGGAAGTAAGCATAGTGGAATGCATCCGCAGGAGTTGGCTGCTTGGTCTGGGTTATCTTGGTCTTGAAAGGTCCCTTGAAGATAGGATGCTGAAGATTCATGCTATGGGCATTGGCATCCAGACAGAGACACAACCAGTCGTTCTTACTGCCATACTGACGACCAATGGTCTCTGCAATACTGGCAATAGTGATGCTAGGGCAAGCAAAGTCTTGAGGCAGATAATGCTTTACCTTCATCGTGTGTGTCTTACCTTTATAAATATATTCCTTGGCATCTTCCTTGAGCACAGTAGGTTTGCCATCAAAGATAGTTACATCATAGTCATTGCTCATTTCTGGTTTCCAATCTTTCGCCTGCATGGTTTTCACGGTGGTGAAATAAGTGCGAAGCAAGTTACCGAAGGCATTGGTTCTGTCTTCTACCGACTTTTGGAAATCAGCCTCCGACTTAAAGTGGTCAGGACCATAGAACTCACCATGTGCCCAGTCTGACTGACCGCCCAAATAAAGCACACGAAGTTTCATTGGCTTCACCTTAGCCCAGCATGCCGAGGTAGTCAGCATGCCATAAGCCAAGATGAGCAAAAGAGTCATTAAATTCTTTTTCATTTCTCTTTTCTTTTGATATTTGATTGTAGTTGTTCGTCACAAGCCATTTCTTACTCTGGGTTCTGCTCGATAGCACCCTGAGAAGAGTTGATTTCTGTCTGATAGATAGGCATTGCCCAGCACTTACTATTTCCTGGGATGGTGTAAGTCTTTGGTGAGTCGGTATCTACCTTGGTGGTTGTCATATCGTAGAACTCACGTGTGACGGTCACGTCATCACTGGTATCAGGAGTTACGGCAAAACGCTTGATATCGCCAAAGCGGAAATAGAAAGGCAATTCACGACGGCGCTCTTGCAATACCAACTGCAAAGCCTCAGCCTGATTACTTGCTGTAAGAGCAGTAGCAGTGCCCTTCTCATAACGTGCCTCACGAAGAGGTGTCAAGGTAGTCAATGCCTCTTGCCACTGACCGAGACGAGCCTGGCACTCGGCCTTGATAAGCAATACTTCCGCAGTAGTCAAACCAGAGTTCAAATAACGTCCATCATACCAAGGATTGTAGCGATAGCTATCATATCGGATGTTCGACATACGACGAGTACCATGCTCCACAAAGTAATAACGGAAGCGAAGGTCGTTGGTATGGTCATAGAGATCCATCAACTGCTGAGATGGATAAGTCATCTGAGTACGGATGCTAGCGAAATCAGGATAAATCCATTCAGAATAGTTATAGAGGATCTTGTTCTCATTCCAAGCATCCGTCTCACAAAGCTTCAACTCCAAAGCTGGCCAGAAGTCGGTGGCAGCATACTTGGTTGGAGGAGTCTTGTAAGAAAACTTATTGAAATCGTAGAGTGCCGGAGCATTACTCAATGCCTTGTTGGCGTATTCCAAAGCCTTGTCAAACTCTCCTCTTGCCAAATAGATACGAGCATAGAAAGAATTGATGGCACACTTAGACACGCGCCATGGAATAGATGGCACGGCATCATGGACCGCATGTTCCTCACAAGCCTGAAGGTCTACAAAAATCTGAGCGTATGTTTGTTCCAAGGTTCCACGGCTGATACCTTCGTCGAAAGTCAAGCCCAAGCGCAAAGGAATACCCAGTTCTCCCTTATTAGCCTCACTCCATGGTTGGCAATAGAAGGTTGCCAACTCAAAGAAAGAGTAAGCACGCATAAAGTATGCACAGCTCAAAGCCTCATCGCGCTCAGCCTGAGAGCCTTCCACTTCCGAAGCAGAAGATATCATGAGATTGGCTTTGTAGATGCGATTGTACTCTGCATTCCAGAGACCATCAGAAGAATTGTTGATGATTCCATCACGGAAGTGGACATAGTTGGACACGATATAGTTGATGTCAAACTGGTTAGGTGCCGACTTATACATTTCGCGAGGGATGTCTGCGTCGTCTGTGGAATAAGAGGCAAAGTAGTTAGCACAATAGCGATTGTTCACATTATCATACACCGCCAACAGATTGGCAATGGTAGAAACCGGTGTATTGCTCGACTTAGAAGGTGTCTTATCGAGGAAGTCGCTACAAGACGACAAGCCCAACATGGCAGCAGCCAAGAATATATATGTTTTATTTATCTTTTTCATTTCTGTATCTCCTTTCTATTATAAGTTGACATTGATACCCAAAGTGATGCTGGTGGCAGGTTTGTTCATGCCACTTCCTGGCAACCATTCTGGATCATAGCCCAATGAGTTGGCTGCCCAAATCAAACCAAGGTCACGAGCCTGACAGAATACCTTGGCTTGTTTCAAACCTATCTTGTGGAGCAATACCATTGGCAATTGATAAGAAAGTGTCACTTCCTTCAAGCGAATGAAAGAGGCATCTTCTACGAAACATGACAAATTAGGCATGTAACGTCCCCAACGATAGCACATGTAGTCATTGGCTTCTGGCAAGGTAGGCCACTTCGTTCCGTCACTATTCTGATAGTAAGAGATAAACTTGCTGATGAACACACTGCCACCACCTACCAATGGAGGGGTATCTGCTACTGGAGCACGGAACTTGCCACCCATCTTACCGGTAAGGTAAACATAGAGGGAAAGACCTTTCCAAGAGAACTCATTCGCCCAACCAAAGGTGCTAGGAGCAAAGGTTGTACCCATATAAGTCAAGAACTCCTCAGAGCCATAGGTACTGTTGTGCAAACCGAGGTCGTTGAAAGACCAAGGCTCGCCATTAGGTCCTTTCACATAAGGCACTCCATCCTTCATACCCGCATATTCGTAAGCATAAACGGCACCAATAGGTTTACCCTCAATGAAGACCGCATTAGCACCATCAGAAACAGGATCTGCTGCAGCCATATAACCATAACAATACACATTCGGATTGTACAACTTCTCCACCTTATTCTTATTATAAGCGTATGTCACGGTAGAACGGATGCCCAAGCCTATATTATTAAAGGTATGACGGGCAGTCAACTCTACCTCAAAACCCTTGTTGGAAATCTCGGCATTGTTAAACTTCTGAGAAGTGGAACCATACACTGCAGGTATTGTCACTACGCCAATCACATCCTTACTCTGGCGGTTGTAATACTCCACCTTACCCGAGAGAATATTCTTGAAGAGACTGAAATCCACACCAAGGTTCACGGTGCGGGTAGTCTCCCACTTCAACATTGGGTTACCATAGCTAGCAATGGAAGCCACGTCTGTCAATGTGGTTGAGCTAGAAGAGATAGAAATCAAGGTCTGAGGAGAGGTACTCTTCTCGGCATTACCATTCAAACCATAGGTAGCACGAAGAGTCAAACGATCCAACCAGTTGACATCTTTCATGAAGTTCTCTCTCTTCATATTCCATTTAGCACCCACTGACCACATTGGAGACCAGCGAAGTGACTTATCCTTGGATACGAAGTTGGAACCATCCGAACGCACACTGGCAGAGACACCATATTTATCATCATACATGTAAGCCACATTACCGAAGTAAGACAAATAGCGGTCGGTACGCTCACTATACTTATAGCCCAAATAAGGAATCAAATAATAAGAGGTATAGAAAGCATAGTTCTGCATATTGCCAATGTTTGACTTAGAACCATAATAAGGTACTGGAGCCGTATTGGTGTCCTCATTAAATCCATAGAGACGAGGATTGGTCGTAGCACTTGTCACATACTCGCTCATTTCGATACCCGCCAAGGCTGATACATCATGCTTCTCGGCGAATACATTATTATATGACAACTGGTTACGAAGCACCTGGTTGTGATTCTCACTGCTGCCCGAACTAATGCGAGCACCCTTTGGCAAGAAAGAATTCGTACACTTGGTACCATCAAAGGTTGAATAGAAGTTCACATCATAACGAGTGGCATAGGTTGCCTCACCATCCAAGTTGCGATAACTAGACGTATTGCGCTCATACTGATACTTCAAGTCATAGCTCAAGCCCTTGATAATCTTGGCATTCAAACCGAGCTGAACACGGAAGTTATCACTCTTGGTCTTGTAGCTACGATTCTCCACTTCCTGCAACATATTATAACTGAAGTCGCTGTAAGGGAAAGAAGAAACATCCACGTTCTTCAATTCCTCACGGTTGAAGCCACCTGCATTGTAAGCATAGGAACCATCTTCGTTTTTCAACATCTCGTAGGGTTGCAAGTTGGCAAACTCGTTGATAGTAACACCAGAAGTCTCACGATTTCTTTTCTGCCAAGTCACAGAAGCAGTGGCAGTGATGTTGCGATTGAAACGGAAGGCTGTGTTATAGTTGAGCATGAAACGCTCATAACCACGCTTGATGGTTGCCTCGTCATTCTTCTCATACATCAAGGAAAGATAGTTGTCAAACTTCTCTGTACCACCAGAAACGCTGACGTTATACTGCTGCAAGAGCTGTTGCTGCATCAAGTACTTCTTGAGTTGGTCGCGATTGCTACGATTGCGGAGCTTATCCAAGCCCGCATTCATCTCCGACTCCGACAAACCATTATACTTATTATTAAAGTACAATTCCTGTGCCTCGGTAAGACCTGTCAACAAACCACTTACACCACCTGGCGTATATTCGCTCAGATTCCATCCATTTCTCAATGCCTGCAACTCGTAATCCACATTGGTACGGCTGTCTGCCTGAGAAAGGATGTACTCCAAGTCAGGATTGGTACCAATACGCCAGAAAGCCTGACCATTCACATCCAAACGGCTATTCTTCTTACCACGCTTGGTGGTAACAACAATCACACCATTGGCAGAACGAGCACCCCAGATACTTGCTGCAGAAGCATCCTTCAACACAGTTACACTCTCCACGTCGTTAGGGTTGATACTGTTGAATGTACCCTCTATAGGGAAACCATCCACTACAATAAGAGGAGAGGTTTCTGCATAAAGAGAAGAAGTACCACGAATCTTGAAATCCACCGTACCATCTTCTTTCTCTGTACCTTGCATACCTGCCACCAGTCCCTGAAGGGCAGAAGATAGGTCGGAAGCTGGGCGAGCTGCCAATTCCTTCTCACCTACCTTATCAAACGAACCTGTGGCACGCTCACGAGAAAGTTGCTGATAACCCGTTACCATCACATCGTTCAACATATTTTCATCATCATCCAACACCACATTCAAGAGATGACTTCCAGCCTTACGACGAATGGTTTTCTTACCGATATAAGAAATTTCGAGACGATCGCTAGGGGTAGCTGTAGGAAGATTAAACTTACCGTCTATGTCTGTAACTGTCATTTTCTGGGTTCCTGGCACCAAGACGGTTACACCAATCAGTGGCTCACCCTCCTTATCGATGATGCGACCACTCACACCACGTCCATCCTTGCCACCACGCTGAGCATTCTGAGCCTTGGCAGCATTAGCACGCACCACAATATATCTGCCATCTATCTTGGCAGAGAAAGGCAACTGAGAGAGCAAGATATTGACTGCCTCCAAGGCACCCTTGTTCTTAATCTCAGCTGATACGCTGTATTTGTTTAGTTGATTAACGTCGTAATTAATCTTGTAATAACCCGACTGCCGTTCTACTTGATAAAGTGCAGAGGGCAAAGCCACCTTGTTTACCGTGAGCGTCACCTTGTTGCCTTGCGCAAATGCGACCGTAACGGACAACAAGAATAAAAAGCTCAAGAAAAACTTTCCGATTCTCTCTTTCTTCATAAAAAATCTATACTATTATTAATTAAACTTTATCTTAGTACACACATTGAAAGCAAATAGGTACTAAGAATGACAAAGTTTTATTAAAAATACGCAGATTTCTTACAAATTATTAGAATATTCAAGAAATATTCGCCTATTCCACAGAGACGTGATCCTTCTCCATGCTCACCTTCACTACCCCCAAGTCATTGATACGTTTTAGGATGTCACGCAAACTCTCCTTGTGTTCTGCCACAAAATGAAGACGGAGATTCATGTCTTCCTCATGCTCGAAGACAACACTCACATTATACCATCTGCCCAACTCCATCATAATGTCGAGCAAACGCTCATTATTGAAATAGAAGAATCCTTCCTTCCACTGAGTAAGTGGATAGGTATCCACCTCACTCACATGCAATCCACCCTGGGCATCACATTGGGCTGTCTGACCAGGAGTTATCAACTGTTCCTTGCCATTTGTAGGTTTCACTGCCACACTGCCACTCAACAAAGTCACGCTAGCGGTCTTGGCAGAATAAGCATTTACATTGAATACCGTACCATGCACGGTAGTGGTGAGATAGTCAGTAGTCACCACAAAAGGACGCTCAGCATCCTTGGTCACCTCAAAATAAGCCTCACCTTCTATCTTCACATTTCTTTCCTGTCCCACAAATCGCTCTGGGAACGAGATCTTACTATCTGCATTCAGCCACACCTTAGAGCCATCAGGCAATGTCAACTCACAATCCTTACCTCTCGGCGTAGAGATTTCCATCATCTTCACCTTGCGAAAAAGGGTCGTAACTTGCGAAGGAGTCTGATTGAAAGCCAAATTCTTGGTATTCTTCACCACAGTCATTTCGCCCTCATCCGATGTCATGACAATGTCTTTCTCGTTTTTGTTGGCAGTGAATACTTCCACGGAAGAAGAACCTTTTCCAAAAGGGAAAAGTAAAAGTATCACAAGAATAGCGGCTGCCACTCCTGCTATAAATGAGAAAAACAACTTGCGATGGTCTGTCGATTCGTCTTCTTGTTCATCTTCTATGTACGAATCTTCCTCTATCTCCAACCCACGACGAAACTTAGCCCACTCCGCATTCACGTCGGGCTCCTCTAGACGACCTCTGTTCAAGGCTCTTCTCACCTCCAGTTCTTCAAACACAGAAGGCATTTGCTCATCTAGGCATTCGTCGGTTAGAAAATCTTTATTCATCCTTGGTTGTTTTATAAGTAGTACCCACAAGCTCACTGATTAGGTACTCAGATTATTTCTTTTTAACACTCGCTTGATCTTATCATCTTGGTTTCCTCACATGAAAATGAGAACGAAGTTGCGAGAAGGCTTTCACGATGTGCTTCTTCACACCATCAGTGGTAATCCCCATCATCCCTGCCACCTCTTTATAAGTATGCTGTTCGATGTAGCACTGTTCCAGCACAAAACGAGTTTTGGGAGGCATCGTATCCATCACTTTCGCCACCTCCGCCAGTCGGTCATCCATCACTTGCCAATAGCTTTCATCTTCTTCCGAGAATGCCGCCTTGCAATATTCCACATACTTATCCATTCCCTTGCGCTTGCGCAGATGGTTCATACATTCATTGCGCACACAAACATAAAGCAAGCTAGGCAATTTGCCGAGATCCAGATGGCGATAATCTTTCCATAGTTTCGAGAAGACTTCCGACACGATGTCTTTGCTGGCATCCATATCATCCACAAAATCAAAAGCATAGTGGTACAAGCGTATATAATATTCCTTATACACGCTCTCAAAATCAGATATGGATGTGATGTATGCCATGTGGTTTTATACCCTACCTTTCTTTTCGGGCGCAAAGTTAAACAAAATATCTCAAAATAAAGAGGTATTTCATTTATTTTTCGTACCTTTGCAAGCATGGAAAAAGAAAAATTATATTGTTTTGACTTCGACGGTACGCTCACGACACGTGACACTCTGATCGAATTCATCAAATATACAAAGGGGAAGACACGTTTTCTCCTTGGATTCTTGCTTTATAGCCCCTTGTTGGTTTTGATGAAACTTCATCTCTACCCCAATTGGAAAGCCAAGCAAAAAGTATTTAAATATTTCTTCGGCGGAATGCCTATCGAAACATTCAATGCGAAATGTAAGGCATTTGCCAACGCCAACCTATTCCTACTACGCCCCATCGGGCTTAAACTCATTCACAAATGCTTAGAGAAACAGCAAAAAGTGTATATCGTGAGTGCTAGCATCGACAATTGGGTGACACCTTTTTTCATTCATCTAGGACTAGAAGGAGCTCATATTCTAGGCACACAAATAGAGGTGAAAAACGGCAAGGTGACCGGACATTTCCTTTCCCCAAACTGTTATGGAGTCGAGAAAGTGGCTCGAATCTGCCAAGACCTATCGCTCACACCAGAACAAGCGAGAGAGAAATACGATATTCAGGCATTTGGCGACAGTGAAGGTGACCGAGAGATGCTAAGCTTTGCTCACACCGCTCATTACAAACCTTTCAGAGAAAGCAGTTCTACGTCCATTGATTACTAGCCGTTTCTTTTCATATTTTCATCATGCAACACAACAAAGACCTCGATTTCATACGTTCCATTCTCATCATTCTGATGATATTGATTCATATCGTGAGCTTCGGCAATGCCTATCCTCATCTCAAGGCAGGCATACTCTCGTTCATGATGCCTACCTTTCTCATCATCACAGGCTATCTGGTGAACATCGAAAAAGACGGCAAACGATTTGGCAAGTATCTGCTCTGCCTATTCTTGCCGTATGTCATCCTGGTGAGTGGCTTTTCCATCCTCTCTTATTTCCTTCCTGTAAGAGACGGCATCACCGAATTGTCCGTCGCCCAAATCTGCCAAAAGATTTTCATCACGTCCATCGGTCCCTATTGGTTTATCCAAGCCATGATCGTTTGTGGAGCACTCTATTATGCCTGTTTCCACACCTGCGACTACATCAGCAATAAACTCTTAAAAGGCAAAGGACCGATAGGATTGACCTCACGCCTTTTCCTCCTTGCCACCTTGTTTCTGCTCGTTGGCAAGACACCCATACTGTCCGTCACGGCAGCTACTTATTATTTCATTGGAGTGGTGATTCGCCAATGCCACATCGATTTTGGCAAACTTTTCCGTCCTTCCCCTATTGCTTTCATCCTATGGGCTTTGCTTTTGCTGAACGAGCAACGCTACGAATGGGGCTTTATCGCCGTGATGTTCTCTTGCTGGTGCTGCATCTCTGCACTGATGTGGTTGAGCCGCATCAACCCTTCCCGCCGATTAGAGTCCACCTTATTATATATAGGGCGCAACACCCTCCCTATCTATCTCTTCCATCCCATCTTTACGATGGCTGCGAAATTCTATCATCCACTCTTCAGTTTCGACAAGAGTGAACTGCTCTGTGCACTTTTCACCATTCTCTTATCCATCTTGGGAAGCATTGCCATCGCATGGATTATGGAGAAAACACGAATCGCTTATATCTTCGGGAAAAAGTCTTTGTTAAGGTAAGCATAGAGACTTTTCATTGGAAAAAACAGCCATTTTATGCGAAATTTAGCACAAAA
>CAVKNU010000025.1:0-24755 GCA_963657465.1 Lachnospiraceae bacterium | reverse complement strand
CCTTCTTCTTCTTACCCATCGCCTTACGCAAAGCATCAGACTCACCACGGGTAAAGTTGGCCAACTGACGGCTCAAGAGCATCACCTGCTCCTGATAAACCGTAATACCATAGGTATCCTTCAAGTACTTCTCCATACATGGGATATCATAGGTAATCGCCTGCTTACCATTCTTTCGGGCAATGAAGTCAGGAATATAATCCATAGGTCCTGGACGATAGAGCGCATTCATGGCGATGAGGTCCTCAAACACCGTAGGTTTCAATTCGCGCAAATACTTCTGCATACCTGGCGACTCAAACTGGAACGTACCAATCGTCTGTCCACGCTGATAGAGTTGATAAGTCAATTCATCGTCAATAGGCAATGTGTCGAGATCGACATCGATATTCTTCGTTTGCTTCACAACCTTGCAAGCCTCCTTCAACTCCGAAAGTGTCTTCAAGCCCAAGAAGTCCATCTTGATCAATCCCGTAGATTCAATCACGTGTCCATCATACTGTGTTACGGCAGTTTTCAATCCAGGGAAATCAGGGTCGTCAGCCGTAGATACAGGCACCCAATTACTGATAGGGTCACGACAGATGATAAATCCACAAGCATGAATACCCGTACCACGAATGGTACCTTCCAGCATCTTGGCATACTTGATGGTATTGCTCTCTCGAGGGTCGGTGGAGAACTCAGCATCTCTCAGTTCAGGAGTATATTTGATGGCATTGGTCAAATTCATCTTCGCACCATCAGGCAATCGGTCTGGAATCGCCTTACAAAGGGCATTTGCCTTGTCGAGTGGCAATTTCTCCACACGGGCCACATCCTTGATGGAGTTCTTAGTTGCCATACTACCATAAGTGATGATATGGGCACAGTTCTCATGCCCATACTTGTCCATTACCCAACGAAGCACCTTTCCTCGACCATCATCATCGAAGTCGGTATCAATATCAGGAAGGTTGACACGGTCAGGATTCAAGAAACGCTCAAACAGGAGGTCATACTTCAATGGATCTATCTTGGTAATACCCAAGCAATAAGCCACAACTGAACCTGCCGCTGAACCACGTCCAGGACCAACCATGACACCTAATTCTTCACGAGCCGCACGAATAAAGTCGGACACAATCAAGAAGTAGCCAGGGAAACCCATCGTCTTCATGACATGAAGCTCAAAGTTGACGTGCTCATCCACATTCTGTGGCAAAGGGTCACCATATCTTTCCTTGGCACCCTCGTAAGCCAAATAGCGCAGATATTCCGCCTCAAACTTAATACGATATATCTTGTCATAACCACCCAATCGGTCGATCACCTTCTGACCTTCCTCAGGAGACAGAGGATTTTCTCCATTCTCATCGGAGGTAAACTCTTTGTACAAATCTTCTTCCGACACTCGCTCACGCAACTGTTCCTCCGTACCAAAGCTCTCTGGAATTGGGAAGAAAGGCATGATTGGACCATGGTCGATACTATAGATTTCTACCTTATTATATATTTCAAGCGTATTGGACAAAGCCTCTGGCACATCAGAGAAGATGGCATTCATCTCCTCGCGCGTCTTAAACCATTCTTGCTTGGAATAGCGCATACGGTTGGGATCATCCAAATCCTTACCAGTTGCGATACAGAGCAAATGGTCGTGTGCTTCTGCCGTCTCCTTATCTTCGAAGTGACAGTCGTTGGTACAAACCAATTTGATACCATATTCCTTGGCAAACTCCATCAGCACCTTATTAGCTTTCTGCTGCAATGGGAAAGCTTCGCGATTGGCAAGAACGGAAGGATCGGTCACCTCATGACGCTGAAGCTCCAGATAATAATCATCGCCAAACACACGATGATACCATTCACAAGCCTCACGAGCTCCCTCTATGTCACCATTCAATATCTTTTTAGGCACTTCACCTGCGATACAAGCCGAACAAACGATCAAGTCCTCATGATACTTTTCCAAGTCAGCACGGTCGGTACGAGGACGCATGTAATATCCATCCACCCACGAATTGCTGACCAACTTAATCAGGTTTTTGTATCCATTGTAATTCTTGGCAAGCACGATAAGGTGATAACCACTCATATCACCCTTGTCTTTCTCTCGGTCTTCCTTGCGGCGATGAGCCACATACATCTCACAACCAATGATTGGTTTGAAAGGCTCCAAGCCTTCCTTTTTCCTACCCTTATTCACCTTGCCACAATAGTCGGTGAGCTCCTTGATACCGAACATCACACCGTGATCGGTGATAGCCATACCCTTCATTCCATCCTTTATCGCCTTATCGACCAAGTGCGGAATCTTAGATTGACCATCAAGTATAGAGTATTGAGTATGGACGTGTAAATGTATGAAATCTTCCATTTTCTGTGCTTAAAATTCGATTTTTGAGCCCAAAGTTACATGTAAAAGTTGAGATAGCCAAAAGAAACAAGAGAAAAATTTGCAAAAGTGACAAAAATGGTGTACCTTTGCACCGATAAAAACTTAATCCTACCTTATGGGACAAAAAATAAAGAGATTAAAAAAGATAAGATTGCATCGTGAAGGCACCGACCAGCTGGTGTACGGACTGATCGCATTAGTAGCCATCGCGGTGATATTATGGTATGCCTTTGACAATAAGATTCCTTTCGGAGTATTCGCAGTTGTCTTAGGCATCATATATTGCATTGTTCTCAACTTCTATCGTTGCCCTATCCGATACCTGAATGTGGAAGATACGGAGAAATTGGTCGTTGCACCTGCTGATGGCAAGATTGTGGTTATCGAGGAAGTAGATAATGCTCCATATTTCAACGACCGTCGCTTGATGATTTCCATCTTCATGAGTCTTTGGAATGTACACGCCAATTGGTTCCCTGTGGATGGCAAGGTGAAATTCGTGAAGCATGTGAACGGCAATTACCACAAGGCATGGTTGCCTAAGGCTAGCGAAGAGAACGAACATGCCGATGTCATGATCACCACTCCAGAAGGTACAGACGTGTTGTGCCGTCAGATTGCAGGTGCCGTGGCACGTCGTATCGTGACATACGCCAAGGAGGGTGAGGAATGCTACATCGATGAGCACCTTGGATTCATCAAGTTGGGCTCACGTGTGGATGTCTATCTCCCTGTTGGAACGGAAGTTTGCGTAAAGATGGGTCAATCAACTACAGGCGACCAGACCATCATCGCCAAACTGAAGTAATTTTATATAGCAAAAACAATGAGCATAAAGAAGCATATCCCTAACACGATAACATGCTGCAATCTGATCTCAGGTTGCATCGCTACTTCGTATGCCTTCGGTGGAACACCCGACATGGCTTTGTTGTGGATTATCATCGGAGCAGTATTCGACTTTTTTGATGGCATGTCTGCTCGATTGCTGCATGTATCATCACCTATTGGCAAGGAACTCGACTCATTGGCAGATGATGTGACCTTTGGCGTTGCCCCTGCCACCATCGTATTCTCACAACTTTTCGTGATGGAATACCCTGAGTTCTTAGAGCCTTTGCGCCCTTTCTTGCCATACGTGGCATTCATCATCGCAGCCTTCTCGGCATTGAGATTGGCAAAGTTCAACCTAGATGAACGCCAAACCACCTCTTTCATCGGCGTACCTACTCCTGCCAATGCTTTGTTCTGGGGTTCGCTCATCGTATCAAGTCCAGCTTGGATTACCAACGAAAGTTGGTCGGTATTCATCATCTTGGCTTTGATTTTCATCACAAGCTTCTTGCTTGTTTGTGAAATGCCATTGTTTGCACTTAAGTTCAAACTGTGGTCTTACAAGGGAAATGAGATTAAGTATTGGTTCGCAGGTATCACGACAGCCATTCTTGCTTGTGCTGTCATCACCGACGGACCAAGAGGATTCCTTCAAGGTTGGTGGCTCGTGATTCTCATCTACGTAGCACTCTCCGCCCTATTGTACCTCAAAAACAAGTAACACAGAATCAACAAAAATAAAAAAAGCGGCGACCCTCAAACATCAGAGTTTGGCGGTCGCCGTTTGTCGTTAGGACTATTAATTATGCACGAGCGTTCCTATTTCTTCACCTTCCATCACCTTCTTTAGATTACCTACCACGTCCATATTGAACACATAGATAGGAAGATTATTCTCCTTGCACATGGTTGTGGCAGTAAGATCCATTACCTTCAAGCCCTTGGTGTAGATCTCATCATAGGTAATATCCTTAAACTTCGTGGCTGCAGGATCCTTCTCTGGGTCGGCAGTGTAGATGCCATCCACACGAGTACCCTTGAGCATCACATCCGCCTCAATCTCGATACCACGAAGCGAAGAGCCCGTATCGGTAGTGAAGTAAGGACTACCCGTACCAGCCGAGAAGATGCAAATATATCCATTCTCCATAGCCTCGATAGCCTTCCATTTGGTATAGAACTCACCGATAGGTTCCATGCGAATAGCCGTGAGCACCTTATTCTTTACTCCTAATGCACCAAGAGCACTGCTCAAAGCAAGCGAGTTGATAACCGTAGCACACATACCCATCTGGTCGCCCTTCACACGGTCGAAACCTTTCTGGCTTCCACTCAATCCACGGAAGATATTACCACCACCGATGACAATACCAATCTGTACTCCCATCTCATGCACTTCCTTAATCTGCTTGGCATAATCACTCAAGCGCTCAGGGTCAATACCAAAGCTCTGCTTACCCATCAAGCTTTCACCACTGAGTTTTAAAAGAATTCTCTTAAACTTAGCCATAATATTTTAATTTAGAAATTTAATCTCTCCGAAGGCATACGAACGAATCACCCCCTTCTTGTCATGCAGAATGAGATGACCATCATCCTCCACTTCCACAAAGGCACCCTCAAACTTTCCATCCTTGTCCTCATACCAATGATATCCTTTGCGACGATAAAGCGAAAGGTGATAGATGCCCGATACATCCATATAATCAGCTCTTCTCAGCAACTCATAGTAACGTTCGAAAGCTTCAATGATTTTCTGGAGAACCTCTTCGCGATCAACCTCATGTCCCACAATCTGGCACAAAGACACCGGATTAGGCGCATCACTCAAGAATTCCGTCTGATTGACATTCAATCCTATGCCAAAGATACATTTTTTGATACCTTGCGAATCCAAAGAAGTCTCGATAAGAGTACCACTTATTTTTTGGTTTCTCCAATACACATCATTTGGCCATTTCAATGTAATATCATCCGTATAGCTATCCAATGCATCTTTCAGTGCCAATGCTCCCGCCATAGACAGCAAGAACTGGCGCACCACAGGCACCCAATGCGGATATACCAAGATACTGAAGAGAAGATTCTTGCCTTTTTCTCCTTCCCAAGAATGGGAGCCCTGTCCCTTTCCTGCCGTCTGATAATCAGCCATGGCAACTATCATCTCCTCGTCGTCCTCTGCCTGATACTCCTTCAGGAAGCGATTGGTCGAATCAATCTCGTCCAGTCGTATAATTTTCGTTTTCATTCTTTACACCTTATTATATTATAATATAAGCATGGGATTGAAAGCATCTTCCCAATGTTCTATCGACTCCACCTCGGATGCTTTTCCAACCACAGAAATAATATCAAAACGCACCGCCAATGTCACATCATGCGACTTGACATAAGCATTGGCTGCTATGGCAAGGTTTCTCATCTTACGGGGATTCACCGCCTGTTCAGGCTCTTGAAGTTCTGCCGACTGTCGGGTCTTCACTTCTACAAAGACCAATTCCATTCCGCTGTCAGATACAGCTATAATATCCAAGTCGCGCTTACCTACCTTCCAGTCACGGTCGCACACACTGTAGCCTTTCCTTTCCAAGAAATCCACAGCCACGTCTTCGCCCCATTTGCCTAAGTCATTATGCTCTGCCATATCGTATTACATTTATTTCCCCAAGAGAAGAGGGGGGATTACACCATGCAAAAATAACACTTTTATTAGGAACTGCCAACATTTTTTCCCTTTATTTCTTCATCCTATGATTTTTTTGATGTATCTTTGCATAAAAAAAGATGGAAGATACAAAGAAGAAAGACGAAGAATACATGCGCAAGGCTTTACTCGAAGCCCAAGCCGCATTTGCAGAAGACGAGATACCCGTGGGAGCTATCATCGTATGCCGAGACCGTATCATTGCACGAGCCCACAACCTGACAGAGATGCTATGTGACGTGACAGCACATGCAGAGATGCAAGCCATCACCTCCGGAGCAAATATGCTAGGAGGCAAATACCTCAAGGATTGTACGCTCTATGTCACCGTGGAACCATGTGTCATGTGTGCCGGAGCCATTGGCTGGGCACAGATAGGAAGAGTGGTATATGGAGCATCCGACGAAAAAAGGGGCTATACAAAATATGCGCCCGATGCGCTGCATCCAAAGGCTACAGTCACATCGGGCGTTTTAGAAGATGAGTGCCGAGCACTCATGCAAGATTTCTTTACTAGAAAAAGATAAATCCTTACTTAACCAATACAACCAAATACTTGCTGGTGCTCCAGAACATCTGGGCATTAGAAATGCGCAAGATATACTGCTTGTTGGCATCACGTACCAAGCTATAGCTGCTAGATGGATGGGTGGTCAGCAACTTCACAGACTTAGAATACAACTTAATCTCTGAAACATTGCGAATATCCACCTTGGTAAAGTAGTTCTTGTTGAAGTTACCACTCATCAACTTGCCATCCTCAATGATGTGCTGGCCTTTGAGTTCCTTCTTGGTACCAAATACATACCAAGCTGTATTCAACTGCTTATCCTGAGCGTTGATTACCTGAGTCTTGTTTTGACTTTCAGTCTTCAAGTTGCTCACATTGGTATTCAAGTTGTTGACAGTCTCATCAAGTTCTGCGATGTGAATGTCCTTGTTGTCCAACTCCTGACGAAGAGTCTGCAACTGCTCGTTCTTCTCTTCCAACTGCTTGGTCAAGTTTTCAAGAGTCTTCTTGAGCTGTCCTCCCTGCAAAGAACTGTTGGCCAACTGCTTCTGCAATTTAGCAATCAACTCCTTGTTTTGCTTCATACGATTGGCGATGAACTGCAAGTCCTCTCTGAGGCGCTGCTTCTTGTTAGCGCCCTCGCCATCCTTCAACACACTCACACGCTGCTCAGCCTCATTGATCTGCTGAAAACCTTCCTCAATTTCATTCAAGGTTCCCATCATATCATTGATTTCACTATCCTTTTGAGCAATAATGCTATTCAAGGAATCAGTCTGCTGAACATTTGCCAAATCAGGCGAGTTCTTACTTTCCTTACAACCTGTTACCAACAAGGCTGCAAAGCCGGCCAAAAACAATAGCTTTTTCATATTCATTCTCTTTTTAAGTTAAACTTGATTACTACTATGTTTCTTACGTTCTTCACGTCGCTTTTCTTTTAATTCTTCCTTCAAGGCTTTCGGATCCTTGCCTGCCAGTACGATAACGAACTCGCCTCTTGGTTCCGTCTCCTCGAAATGGGCTATCACCTCAGCTAATGTGCCACGCACACTCTCCTCATGGATTTTGGAAATCTCCCGACAGCAACTCACCTGTCGGTCTTCGCCAAACACCTCGGCAAACTGCTGCAAGGTTTTTACCACACGATAAGGTGACTCATAGAATATCATCGTTCGCGTCTCGTTCTGCAAGGACTCCAGATACGTCTGTCTGCCCTTCTTCTGCGGGATGAATCCCTCGAAACAGAATCTATCACATGGCAATCCCGAAGATACGATGGCAGGGATACAAGCCGTAGCTCCTGGCAAGGTCTGAACCGTAATGCCAGCTCTAGCCGCTTCCCTAGCCAAATAAAAACCAGGGTCACTGATGCCAGGCGTACCAGCATCGCTAATCAAGGCTATGGTCTCTCCTGCCTTCAAACGTTCCACCACCGAAGCCGATGTGCCATGCTCATTAAACTTATGATGTGCCACCAATCGATTTTTTATATCGAAATGCTTCAGCAGGACGCTCGATGTTCGAGTGTCCTCGGCGAGCACCAAATCAGCCTCTTTCAGAACCCTGATGGCTCGCATTGTCATGTCCTCCATATTACCTACTGGAGTCGGTACGATATATAATATGCCCATACAGCCTACAAATGTAGTTAATAAATCTTTCTTAGCAAAAAAAAATGGCGTATCTTTGCATTTTTTAAAACCTTATTATTAATTTTGTCCCCGAAATGACAGAAAATCTAATTGGGGAAGCACACCGTCCCGGCAGAATTGAAGTGGTGTGCGGTTCCATGTTCTCTGGAAAAACAGAGGAATTGATCCGAAGAATGAAGCGAGCGAAATTCGCTAAACAGAGGGTAGAAATTTTCAAGCCTTCCATCGACACACGTTACTCCGAAGAAGAAGTAGTGAGCCACGACCGCAACTCCATCCGGTCAACACCTATCGACTCTTCTGGAGCCATCTTGTTGTTGTCGTCAGACATTGATGTTGTTGGCATCGACGAAGCCCAGTTCTTTGACGAAGGCTTGGTGGATGTGTGCAACGAGTTGTCCAACCGTGGCATTCGTGTCATCGTAGCAGGACTTGACATGGACTTCAAAGGGAAACCTTTCGGTCCGATGCCACAGTTATGCGCCATTGCCGACGAAGTGACCAAAGTACACGCCATCTGCGTAAAGTGCGGTTCGTTGGCTTACATCAGCCATCGACTCATCCACAACGAGCACCGTGTTATGCTCGGTGAAAAGGATGAATACGAGCCACTCTGCAGAGAATGCTACCAAAAAGCTATCGCAAGTGAAGAGTGAAAATACATTCAGCACTTAACATTTAACACTCAACATTCATGAGCAAGGAGATTACATTTGACCGATTTATCCGATGGGCGGGCATAACCCTCATCGTTTTTGCGGTGCTCTATATCACCAATTATCTGAGCGAGGTTCTGTTGCCATTCTTCATTGCGTGGTTCTTTGCCTATTTGCTCTACCCTGTAGTCAAGTTTATCGAGAATCGACTACACATCAAAGTGCGTGCCTTGTCCATCCTCTTGGCCATGGGGGCAGCCATTGCCATCATCGGAGGTGTGCTTTGGCTGATTATCCCTCCGATGATCGACCAATTTGATAAATTGAGCGACGTTCTCTCCCGTTGGCTTCACCAGACCACTCACACCAACAATGTGACAGCCTTGATAAAGGAGTGGTTGCAGAACAACCAAGCCCAGATTGAGCATTTCATGAAGAGCAAGGACTTCAGCGACACCATCAAGACCGCCATGCCAAAGGTGTTCTCCTTCGTGGGACAGACGGCAAATATCATCATCAGCATCATTGCTTCGATGATTACCTTATTATATATGTTCTTCATCTTGCTCGACTACGAGACGTTGACAGCCAACTGGGTACGCATCTTTCCTAAGAAAAACCGTCCTTTCTGGCATGCGTTGATGCAGGATGTGGAGCGAGAGCTCAACAACTACATTCGTGGTCAAGGAATGGTGGCACTCTGCATGGGAATCATGTTCTGCATTGGATTCACCATTATCGGATTCCCTATGGCGATTGGCTTGGGCATCTTGATTGGCATTATGGACCTGGTGCCTTATCTCCATACCTTTGCTCTCATCCCTACAGCTTTCCTTGCCATGCTCAAAGCAGCAGACACTGGTCAGAGCTTCTGGTTGGTTTTCGGTTTGGCATTCTTGGTATTCTGTGTGGTACAAGTCATTACCGACATGGTTGTCACGCCAAAGATTATGGGAAAAGCCATGGGACTGAACCCTGCCATCCTGTTGCTGAGTCTTTCCGTATGGGGTGCTTTGTTAGGGTTTATCGGTCTGATTGTCGCCCTGCCTCTCACCACCTTATTGATTGCTTATTGGCAACGGTATGTGACAAGAGAAAAGCCGCATTACAACGAAGAAATCAAGCAAAAAGAGGATATAACAGAGGTAGAAAGCACTGAAAACAAAGAAAATTAGCAAAAAATAAGCTAAATATTTGGTGGTATCAGAAAAATATTGTACCTTTGCACTCGCTTTTGAAACATAAAGTTGGAGATTGACTCGCTAGCTCAGCAGGTAGAGCACAACACTTTTAATGTTGGGGTCATGGGTTCGAGCCCCATGCGAGTCACAGAAATAAGCAGTTATCATTTATTTGATAGCTGCTTATTTTTATTAAAACCATTTAAAACCAAACAAAAATGAAAAGAAACTATCGCTATTCCAAACTGATTGCTGCGATCCTAGCACTCTCTATTGTCTCAGTCCTATCCCTTGCCACAAAAGAAGAGCAAAAGGTAGAAGCCACTACATCCCAAACTGAAGAGCGAGACGTTCAAGCAGAAGAACAAGGAACGGGAACAGCAGAAGCTTCCAAATCAGTTTCTTCCGATCTGGAAATCCCAATTTCTCCCAAGAATCTATCACAGACCATCAAGAAGCGCACAGCCTACACCGTGTCTTACAACCACGATACCAAACAACCCAATTGGGTGGCTTGGGTATTGACTAAGAATCATGCCACAGGCAAAGTAGAACGCATGGACTTCGAAGATGACGAAGACATGCCTTCGCCTAAAGGATATAAGTCGGATTACTTCAATACAGGATTCGACAAGGGACACATGTGTCCTGCTGGCGACAACAAATGGAGCGAAACTGCCATGGCAGAAAGTTTCTTGATGACCAATATGTGCCCTCAAATACACAGTCTGAATGCCGGTATTTGGAATTCCATCGAACAGCAATGCCGTTCTTGGGCGAAGAAATATGGAAAGGTGTATATTGTATGTGGCCCTATTTTCCTCAACAAACAGCATCGCAAACTTGGCCGCAACAAAGTGGTTGTGCCTGATGCCTTCTTCAAGGTAGTACTTTGCATGCAAGGCAATCCCAAAGCGATAGGATTTATCTGCAGGAACGCATCTTCAAAAGGCAAGAAGAAAACAGACTTTGTCAACACAGTAGATGAAGTAGAGCGCATCACTGGCTACGACTTCTTTGCAAAACTACCTAAAAACATAGAGAAAAAGATAGAAAGCCAATGTGATATCAACGAATGGTAAACTTTCAGCATTCTATCACAAAGTCACCATTTAAACAATTCCGCTTTCAAAAAAAACATTATTTACACATAAGGCCTGACTTTTTTACGCACCACAGTCGTGTTTTGCGACTTTTTGTTAATATTTGTTTTAAAATTTGGTCATATAGAATATTATTCATACATTTGCAATCGAACAAATATAACAAGGTCTTTAGCCGGCAAGACTTTGCTTATACTCGTTCTTTGCATTTCCGGAATTGCATATCTACCTACGTAAAACTAGAGAACTATTAACACTATGTTTCATTCTAAAAAACGAACTTTTATGAAAAAGATTTTTAGTACTTTGGTTTTGTTAACTGCATTCTCTTTCTGCGCATACGCAGGAGATGCGGATGATACGGAAGATCACGATTGTTCTTTTATCATCACTGATTGTGGTACCATGTATGAAGTTCCTAACAATTGGACTGACGAGCAAATTGCTGCGGAATTAGACAAACGCACAATTGAAGACTGCATGTATGGTTTTAATAAGTAAACATATAGTAGGAGGAGTATAATTTACTCCTCCCTATCAATAAATTTATTAACTTTTTAGTTTATGAAAAAAATCATCACCTTATTATTATTCCTCATAAGTCTAAATTCCTTTTCTCAAACTTCAGATTCTGTAGTTGCAAGCATTCACTACATTAGCAAAATCAAAGTTCATGAGGAAATAAGACCAAGAGATGTAGAAATGGTTTTAGACATTGCAAAAAATGGGCAAACCGCTTTTTACGACAGATGGTATGTAAAAAGGAAAGAAGTTAGAGATAGCGTAAAGAAAGCGCATGGCAATCTGGCTGACATGATGTCTGCCACAGCTAAATATCCCCATCCTGCCTATTTGGTCATCAACTATGACAACTATCCACAAAAAGGAGAAAGAACTGTTACAGAATCGCTTTTCAAAGACGTTTATTATACTGAAAATATAGAACCTGTCAACTGGGAAATTACGAATAAAGATTCTACTATTGCTGAATATAATTGTCAATCAGCAATAGGAAGCTTCCGTGGCAGGAAGTGGATTGTATATTACACTCCAGAGATACCTATGTCAGTAGGCCCTTGGAAGTTACATGGACTTCCTGGTGCTATTTTATATGCCAAAGAAGAATCGGGAAAAGCACTATTCGAAGCAATAGAAGTAAGGACAGCTCACAAAAAGATACTTACTCCCAATCTCCAAAAAGCAATAAAATGCACTAGAGAAGAATATAAGCAAATGAAAATAGAAGAAGCTCATAATCTTAGGGAGTTTCAGATAAAAAGATTTGGATTTGACAGCAAGCCGAGGAAAGCCGATGGGACACCACTCATTTATCCACATAAGACGGCTGTCTTCTTGGAAGACTAGCCTACTAGTACTCCTTTGTATCCTCACGAGTAACCAAGCCTTTGCGCAAAAAACAATTAGCGGAAAGGTGATAGATACGAGCAAGGATGCACTGGAAGGAGCCAATGTCATTGCGCTTGGCGACAACAACCGCACCATTTGCTACGCCATAACAAATGGCAATGGTGTGTTTCATTTAGAAGTGCCTGACAGTATCAAGCCCAAGGAAGTAAAGGTAAGATACATCGGATACGACACAAAGACTGTTCCTTTTTCTGAAATGAAAGATGGAATGGTGATAGCCATGAAAGCAGGAAAGTTCCAACTGAAAGAAGTGAAAGTGAAGGCATCCAAGATAAGAAGCATGGGCGACACACTCTCCTACTCCGTCGCAGCTTTCCGACAAGGGCAAGACCGAAGTATCGCAGATGTCATCAAGAAAATGCCGGGCTTGGAGGTATTAGAAAGCGGAAATGTAACTTATCAAGGAATGCCTATCAACAAATTCTACATCGAAGGACTTGACTTGATGGGTTCACAATACGGCCTTGCCAACAAGAACATCTCCGCAGAAAACATCAAGAGCGTACAAGTACTTCAAAACCATCAACCTGTGAAATCACTTCGTGGGGTGTCCTTTAGCGACCAAGCTGCCCTCAACTTGGTACTCAAAGATGCCTCTAAGGATGTATGGACTGGCGTTGCTGACATCGGTTTGGGATATGGCGACGACTTTCTGTACGACAACCGCTTGATGGGTATGCAGTTCAACAAGAAGAGACAAACGCTCTTGATGTACAAAAACAACAATACGGGCAAAAACATTGCCGCCGAAATCAGCCGTTTCGGTGCAGGTAGCGGTTTGCTCAACAATTCCAATGATGTGGAGGATGGTGTTCTGGCGATGTTGAGCGTAGGCTCGGCAAACATAGACAAAGAGCGCTACAACTTTAACCATAGCCACCTCTTGGCTGGCAACTGGCTATTGAAGCTCAACAAGAATACCGACCTACGTGTGCAAGGAAATGGTTTGATCGACAAGACCGATATGCAAAGTTATCGTTCCACTACCTATCTCAATTTGCCCGACCTGCCTATCGTAGTGGAAGAACAAACCGCCACAGGAAGGAGAAGCCAATGGAAAGGTGAGATAAACCTACAAAGCAATGGCACCAAGACCTATGTAAGCAATAACATACAAGGAAGTATCAACCTCAACAAGAGTACAGGAAAAATGGTGCTTGGCGACAAGCAAACCGACCTTTCCGTAAAACCGCAAAGGCAACAACTCTCCGACAACTTCCGCCTCTCGCATACCACCCAACGAGGCAATGTGTACGAAATCAAAGGTCTCGTATCATATCTCTACATGCCTGGAGAATTGCTCACCATCAATGAAACTACCGAAAAATTGGACTTTAAGTTCCTCAACACCCAAGGCGCATTAAAATACAGACTCAGATTGGGACATCACTATCTCAACAACGAGATGGGTATCACCTACGACTACCAAGACATGGGGGCAACCTTGCCACCAGCCGAAAAGGAATCACATGCCTATCAACAGAGTCAAGTTTACTACACCCCATCCATGTCGTTCGTCTTTGGAGAGTTGCGCTTAGATGGAGCAGCAAAGGTGAAATACATGCACCAAAGTTACCGTGGGTCGATGGGCAACGAAGTATTTCTGGAGCCACGTTTCTCTTTCGCTTGGGAGCCTACAGCAAAATCCAAGTTGACAGGCTCAGCCCTCTTGCGCCACTCACCTTTGGAAGGAAAGCAGATATACGACTTGCCTATATTCACAAGTTATCGCAACGTGAAAGAAAACAGGGGCGAAGTGGATACACAGCAAGAAGTCAATTTCTCATTGGGTTACCAATACACCAACCCTCTGAAAGGATTCTTCTTCAACATCCGTCCATACTATAGCCTCAGAACCAACAACATCCTCTATGAGAGCAGTCTGCAGGAGAACATTTACCGCATGACAGCCACCGACAAGGATTACACCAACCGTTCTTACGGAACACAAGCGGGTGTCTCCAAGTCATTTGGATGGGCTAACCTGTATCTTGGACTTAGTGGCTCATATCGCATCAACAACTACAAATTATTGATTGCAGACCAGTTGGACAAAGCTCGCTTGACCACCACCTCCCTGAAGTTCGAATATTCTTTGCATCCTATACAGATGCTTACCATAGAAGGTAATTCTTCTGTAAGAAACAACAAACAGCAGAATTTGTCGGAACCTGAGCGATACGCCGACCGCTCCATCACATCATGGGAGCATAACCTCGACCTACACCTCTTCCCCGACAAGCACTGGATGCTAACTTTAAACAACGAGCTTTACCATAGCAAAGGGAACAATTTGGGAATGAACTACTATTGTGACTTCTCTATCAGCTACAAGGCTAAGCGATGGGAATTGCAGTTCTTGACCAACAACATCTTTGACACCTCTCAATTTAAGCGCCAAACCGTGAGCAGTACCGTAAGTACATACAGCATCACAACTTTGCGTCCAAGAGAATATATGGTAAAGTATAGCTTTGATCTCTAAGATAAACCTCATCATTTGGGGGACTGCGCAGTTACGACAGTCTCGCTGTCCACCTACGACAGTCCCTCTATCTCCCTATGACAGCCACGTCATATAAGTAGTGCTTTCCCTTTTCTATTGCACATAGCACCCAACACCATCTAAACATCTACAAATCAACGCATTATGCCTTGTGCTATATTACCATTCACATAGCACTAACATTGCACAACATCACACACTTACCAGCCAAGTGCTATGTTGTGCTATGTGCGTGCTATGTCAAAGAGCACACAACACCCTCATAAGTATCTACTAATCAGCGTATTAACATCACATCCGTGTAATGTGACATATTTATCGAGTAATTCTTACGAGAAATAACACAAATCGTATTATTTAGCAACGAAAACTAACCAAATTATTACAAAACACCACAAATAATAACCTATTTGTTAAAAATCACCCCTAAAAACAAACATTTTTCACAAAATATTTGGATTTATATACAATTTATTGTAATTTTGCAAACGATAACATCATTTTGTAACATTTTATTGAGAGAGACTATTTTTATGGAAAGAAAATTATCGCTGATGCTCATTGCATTGTTCTGCCTGTTATGGGGGGGGCAAGGCTTTGGCTCAATCCACAGTTTCGGGAACTGTTTTTTCCAGCGAGGATGACTCACCTGTCATTGGTGCATCCATTGTAGTTCAGGGCACCAAAATGGGTGCTGCTACAGACATTGATGGAAAATTCCGCTTGGAAAACGTCAAGAAGGGTGCCAACTTGGTTATTAGCTACATCGGTATGCAGACCAAGACGGTAAAAGCTGGAGAGAACATGAAAATTTATTTGACCTCAGACTCCAAGTCACTCGATGAGGTGGTTGTACAGGTAGCTTATGGTGCAGCCAAGAAATCAACTCTTACCGGTGCTGTTACCCAGATAGACAGCAAGCAGATAGAGGTGCGCCCTGTATCTAGCGTAACTTCCGCCTTGGAAGGCAGCACATCTGGTGTCCAGATTAACAGCACATATGGTCAACCAGGCGAAGATGCCTCTATCCGCATCCGTGGTTTCGGTACCGTAAACGGTTCCAGTTCCCCACTCTACGTAATCGACGGCGTTCCATTCGGCGGTAACATCTCCGACCTGAATGCCAATGATATCGAGAGCCTCACCGTTTTGAAGGACGCAGCTTCCTGCGCTCTGTACGGAAACCGTGCCTCTAATGGTGTCATCTTGATTACCACCAAGAAAGGCAAGGGCGAGAAGATGAGCTTTAACCTAAAGATGAACCAGGGTACCTACAATCGTGGCATCAAGGAATACAAGCTTCTCAATACCACAGAATTTATGGAGACCAGTTGGATGGATCTTCGTAACGTACGCATGTCACAGGGCGACGACCTAGCCACAGCAAACGAGTATGCCAGCAAGAACCTTATCAACGACATACTCTACCTGAACATCTACAACAAGGCAGACGACCAGCTCTTTGATGCCAATGGCAAGTTGGTGTCCGATGCCCAGATTCTCGATGGCTATGCCGACGACCTGGACTGGTACAAGGAAACCATCCGCAGCGGACATCGCCAGGAATACAACTTCAGCGGAAGCCAGGCTACAGCCAAGAGCGACTACTATTTCTCTATAGGCTATCTCAACGAAAAGGGTTATGTAAGCAACTCTGACTTTGACCGTCTGAACGGGCGTGCCACCATGAACTTCCGCCCCAAGACTTGGTTCAATACAGGTTTCAACCTTTCTGCCAGTCATCAGAAAACAAACTTTACCAACGGTGGTTCTTCAAGCAGCTATACCAATGCCTTCATGTATTGCCGTAACATCGCGCCTATTTACCCTGTACACCTGCACAATGCCGACGGCACCTATCAGTTGGACAGTTCAGGCAACAAGCAATACGACTCTGGCTCATATACAGACGCCGACGGCAACACAGTACTGACCCGCAACCAGTATCAGGACCGCCATGTCATCTGGGAAAACGAGTTGAACGAAGACAAGTCGTTCCGCAACACCATACAAAGCTCTGCCTATATGGACTTCAAGTTTCTCAAGGACTTTACCTTCACGCTGAAGGGTGAGTTGAATGTGAGAAACAACGAGAACCGTACTTACAACAGTGCAGTCATCGGAGACGGTAAGGGTAGCAACGGACGTACATCACGCAGCATCTACCGCTACAAGAACTATACCTTCCAGCAGCAGCTGAACTGGAACCACACCTTCGGTGACCATACAGTAGGCGTACTTCTCGGACACGAGAACTACAACTATTTCTACGACTATACATATATATACAAGACCAACCAGACATTTGCCGACAAGGACAACTTGTCTAACTTCAACAACCTGACCAACGGTAGCGGTTATAGCACACGCTACCGCACGGAAAGTTATCTGGGTCGCGTACGCTACGACTATCAGGAGAAATACAACGTAGAGGCTTCTTTCCGCCGTGACGGTTCCTCACGTTTCTCCAAGGAGAGCCGCTGGGGTAACTTCGGCAGCATCGGTGCCAGCTGGGTCATCACCAAGGAAGACTTCATGAAGCCCATCACATGGGTCAACAACTTGAAGGTACGCGCCGACTATGGTCTTGTAGGAAATGACGCAGGAGCTGGCTACTATGCTTACCTGGCACTCTACACCGCTTCACAAAACAACAACAAGGGTGCCTACTATCTCAGCCAGTTGGGCAACACCGACCTAAAATGGGAAACGGGGTCTTCTCTTGGTATCGGCATTGATGCACGGCTCTTCAACCGCTGGAACTTGAGCATCGAGTATTTCGACAAAGAAAACAAGGACTTGCTCTTCAACGTGTACCAGCCACTCTCTGCAGGTGCCACATCCAGCAGCTCAGCCGAGTCTACCATTACCAAAAACATGGGTACTATCTCCAACCGCGGTCTCGAAATCAACACAGACGTAGACATCTTCAAGAACAAGGACTGGACCGTGAATCTTGCTGCCAACGCTTCTTTCATCAAGAACAAAGTGGTGAAATTGCCAGAGCAGGACAAGGAAGGTATCATCGACGGCATCTACAAAATTGCAGAAGGAAAGAGCCGCTACGAGTTCTTCACCTACACCTACGTGGGCGTAGACCAGATGACAGGTAATGCCCTCTACAAGGCCAATCTGGAAGACTACCACGTAACAACAACCGACGGACAGACCATCGGAAAGGCTGACGGTACCGATATCTCCCAGTACGTAACCAAGATCGGTGATGAGTACTATGTCAACAATACCTCTTACGCGCTGAAGGAATACCATGGCTCAGCCATCCCTAAGCTATACGGTAGCTTCTCTCCATCCGTAAGATACAAGAACTTCACACTCGGTCTGATGTTCACCTATTCCATCGGTGGCAAGGTATACGATGCTGTGTACAGCAGCTTGATGTCGTCAGGTTCATCACCAAGCAATTACCACAAGGATATCCTGAAATCATGGACTGCCGTACCAGAGGGAATGACAGAAGACTCGCCCAACCGCATATGGTTTGACGGCATACCACAGGTAAACAACAAGATGAGCACCTACAACAACGCCACATCTTCAAGATGGCTTACCGATGCCAGCTATCTCGTGCTGAAGAACATCAACATGAGCTACACGCTGCCAAAGGCATGGGTCAACGCCCTGACTCTCGAGTCTATCCGCATAAACCTGTCTTGCGAGAATGCATTTACCTGCACCAAGCGCAGAGGTATGAACCCACAGCAAAGCTTCAACGGCTACCAGTACAACTACCTGGTAACACCAAGAGTATTTACTATCGGTATTGACGTAAAGTTCTAAATGTAAAACAAAAACAGAATAAAAAATGAGAAAGTCATTATACATATTGTCTGCTTGTGCCTTGCTGCTAACCACATCCTGCGGTGAGGACTACTTGACACTCTCCCCGAACTCTTCGACCAGTACGGAGACCATCTTCGAGTCGACCGACAATGTCAAGCTGGCGGTCAACGGTCTGTCAAAAATCATGACCACCCAATATCTCAGCTCACAAGGTTTCAACGGCGAAGGTACCATCAGAACCTGGTATGGCAACTATCCCGGCAACGACTACCAAAAGAGCAACCTGACAGGGTGGAGCAGCATCGTCAATGGTGAAAGACTCCAGACCTCATCAAGTGCTTACTGCTATTATCCATGGTTCTACTATTACAAGATTATCGGGAACGCCAACACCATCATCTGCCGCACAGATGCCGCATCGGGCTCTGAGAAGGAGAAAGCCTTTTACAAGGCCCAGGCACTCACGTTCCGCGCATACAGCTATACTCGCCTGGTAGAGCTATACTCCAAGCGATGGATGGACAGCTCCAACGGAGCCTCACGCGGCGTAGTGCTCCGACTGGACGAGTCGAAGGGCGACCTTGCCACTTCTACCCTCGCAGAGTGCTATACACAAATCTACAAGGATCTTGACGACGCCATCTCCATGTACAAAGAGTCGGGCATGGACCGCGACAAGGACGAGAAGCACCTGCCTGGTCTGAATGCCGCATACGCTGTCTATGCCAAGGCAGCCATCGACCGTGAGGACTGGCAGACGGCAGCCAACTACGCCAAGCTGGCACGTGAGGGCTATCCTTTGATGAGCAATGCCGACTATGTGGACGGTGGTTTCAATACCCCTAACCAAGAATGGATTTGGGATGTGTACAGTGCAGAGGAAGAGACTCTGTATTACTACCAGTACTTTGCATACGAAGGTTCCAACTCCAGTGCCGGTGCCTGCCGAAACTATCCTGTTGCCATCAGCAAGGAACTGTTCGACAAGATTCCGGCAACCGACGTGCGCCGTGGTATGTTCCTGGACCCAAAGACCGACTCGTACACAGCCTCTAACGGTAAGGCTGGAACAGCACTCTCTACAAGAGCAAAGAATGAGTTTGGGTCTAAACTATACAGCACAAGTACCATCTATGCCTACATGCAGTTTAAGCAACAGGCAAAGGCACAACCTGGTGTAGGCCAGTTTGCCATCTTCCGCTCTGGCGAGATGTACCTCATAGAGGCAGAAGCAGACTGTCACCTAGGCAAGGAAACAGAAGCACAACAGCTCCTGGTAGAATTGAACAACACATCCGGACGAGATGCCTCCTACTCATGCAACAAGACAGGCAGCGACCTTCTGGAGGAAGTACGCCTGTACTACCGCATCGAGATGTTCGGCGAGGGACGCGACTGGTTCAACTTCAAGCGTTGGGGACTGCCTATCGAGCGCCATTCTGCGGCCCAAGGCGGAAGCTATCATGCCACATTCGCCGTGACCATCAATCCTGAAGACCACAACGGTTGGACATGGTCTATCCCTAACAAGGAATACGACTACAACAGCTTGGTTACTGGTCCTGAGGAATAAAGATACACAGCACAAAACAATTAAATGAAACATCATTCAAAGGGTTAAAGCGGCAGTCTCATTTGTTTGCTTTAACCCTTTGCTACATCATCACAAGACTGATAATGAAAAAAATAGCAACCCTATTATTCTTGCTCTCGACATTCACCATGGTGTCGGCCCAGAAGAAACCGCTCGATCATTCGGTATATGACGGATGGAAAAGCATCAGTGACACCCAACTCACATCAGACGGCAAGTATATCATCTATGAGATTAACCCGCAAGAGGGAGACGGGTGCCTCGTCGTACGCCGATTGAGCGATGGCAAAGAACTCATCGTACCACGAGGCTACAAGGCACAAGTAGCGAAGAACAACCTCACTGCATGTATTCTGATCAAAGCACCATACAGCAAGATACGAAAGGCCAGAAACAAGAATACAAAAAAAGACAAAATGCCAAAAGACTCACTGGCACTCATCAACTTCGACCAAATGGCAGTGAAGAAATGGGAACTCGTGAAGTCGTATAAGACTGGATTGGACAACAACAACTTTGTGGCTTACATCCAATCCAAAGCCCCTAACAAGAATAAGAAAAAAGCAGAAAAGGAAAAGCTCGATGGGGATGTGCTCGTTGTGGTAAACACACTGAATGGCAAGAAGAGTTATCTCAAAAATGTGTCTAGCTACGAAATCAACAACGATGCCACGCAGCTCACTGTCCTAGTGAACCCAGACAAGAAGAACAAGAAGCTAAAGTCTTCCGCCACCCTCTACGACCTATCCACCATGACCCCTACCCTGCTTTCACAGGGCAAGAAGTACTACGACAAGGCTAAGTTTAGTATCGACGGCAAGCAATTGGTTTTCTTGGCTTCCACCGATACCGTGACCACAGGCAACAAGCATTGTTCTCTCTTCTACGTCAACAACCGTCAGGCAGAGGAAATCATTCCTCAGGGCTATAGCAAGAACTTGCCAACAGGTTGGACGCTCAACGAGAACAGTAAACCGGAGTTCTCACAAAATGGCAAGCGCATCCTCTTGGGTGTGGCTCCTTACAGAGCTCCAAAGGATACGACCATCATCGAAGCCGAGACTGCACAGGTAGATATTTGGAACTACAAGGACTTTCAGATTCAACCACAACAGAAGGTGAATCTCGAAATGAACAAGAAGAAGACCTATACAGCCGTCATCAACCTCAACCATCCACATGAGATCATTCCGCTCACCACAGCCATGTGGGACCGCATCGAACTCATGAACGAAGGCAATGGCGAATGGGCTTTATCACAAGACCGCACCCGATACTACATCCAGTCACAATGGGATGACGATGAATATACCGACATTGCCTTGGTAAACATGAACAATGGCGAACGCCGACCTGTAGCCACCAAGGTGAACACACGTGCCCAAGGTTCGCCAGACGGCAAGTACGTGGTATGGTACAATATGAACGACTCTGCCTACTACACTTACAACATCGAGACAGGCAAGACCGTAAACATCAGCCGTCCTGCAGGTGTCAACTTCTTTGATGAGGAAGATGACCATCCTAACCAACCTTCTCCATACGACACACGTCCATTATGGACACAAGGAGACAAGAGTCTCTTGATTAATGACCGTTATGACATTTGGAAGTTCAATCCAGACGGCAAGGGCTTTGAGAATCTTACAAATGGCAAAGGCAGAGAGCACTGCATCCAACTTCGCCACCACGTATATGACTTCCATCAGCCTCAGGCTTCCAAGTATTGGCAAGCCAAGGAAACCGTGGCAGAGAATGGCAAACTATACATGACCGCATTCAGCGAACAAACCAAGCGCAATGGTTTTGCCACTGTCCAAGTTGACAATAAGGATTCTTACCAAGAACTCCTGCTCGACACATTCTCTTATAACAATGTGTACAAGGCAAGCCAAGCAGAGGTCTTCGCATACGGCAAGGGCAACTTCAGTACAGGCAACAACCTACACATTAGCAAGGGAGACTTCCAAGACGAACTGTGTGTGAGCGACATCAACCCTCAGATGAAGGAATATGCTTGGGGCCATGCACAGTTGGTACATTGGAATGCGTTCGATGGTACACCGCTCGATGGTCTGCTCTATGTGCCAGACAACATGGATCCGAACAAAAAGTATCCGATGATGATTTACTTCTACGAAAAGCGTTCGGAGACTCTATACAACTACATCAACCCTGCACCAAGCCGTTCCACTGTGAACATCGCATTCTACTGCAGCCGTGGTTATGTGGTATTCGTTCCAGACATCGTTTACAAAGTAGGACATCCTGGCGAGAGTGCTTACAACTGCATCGTAGCGGGAGCCAAGGCCATGTGCAACCAGTTCAACTTCATCGACAGCACCAAGATGGCTATCCAAGGACAAAGTTGGGGAGGTTATCAGACGGCTTATCTGGTAACACGCACCAACTTGTTCTGTGCAGCAGGTGCCGGTGCCCCTGTTAGCAACATGACTTCTGCCTATGGTGGTATTCGTTGGGGTTCTGGTGTTTGTCGCCAGATGCAATACGAACATGGTCAAAGCCGTATCGGAGCTACCCTTTGGGACAAGGGAGGTCTCGACCTCTATCTGGAGAACTCTCCACTCTTCAAGGCAGACAAGGTGACTACCCCACTGCTCATCATGCACAACGACAACGACGGAGCTGTGCCATGGTATCAGGGCATAGAATACTTCATGGCTCTCCGCAGACTAGGCAAGAAAACTTGGATGTTGGAATACAACAAGGAAGAGCACAACCTTGTGGAACGTCGCAACTGCAAGGACTTGAGCATTCGCCTGCAGCAGTTCTTTGATTATTATATGAAAGGTGCGCCAGAACCTGCATGGATGAAGTATGGAGTACCTGCTACAAGAAAAGGACAATACCTAGGGACTGAACTTTGCGAATAAATCCAAAGTAATAAATATACAAAATGAAAGCCGCAGCCTGTATATCATAGTAATACAGGCCGCAGCTTTACGACTTTACTTGGTATATTCGGCAGGAACCTCTGGCATTGCTCCTCTCTGGGTGCAAACATACGCACTCACTTCAACTGCGAGCTTATGAGCCTCCTTCACGCTCTTGCCCTTCAGGATGCTGGCACAGAATGTACCCGTGAAGCTATCGCCTGCTCCTACGGTATCGGCTACCTCCACCTTAGGAGTCTCTTGGAAGGACACCTCGCCTGGAGTGAAGACATAGCTGCCATTCACGCCACAAGTCAACACGAGCATATCGAGATTGTACTTGCCAAGGATGAGCCAGCACTTGTTCTCTATGTCGAGACCAGGATAGCCGAAGAGGCGACCGATGGTAACCAGCTCTTCGTCATTAATCTTCAACACGTTGCATCGCTTCATACTCTCGCAGATAATATCCTTGTTGTAGAAGTTCTGGCGCAAGTTGATGTCGAAGATCTTGAGGCAATCAGCAGGCGTATGGTCGATGAACTTATAAATCATCTCACGGCTCACCTTATTGCGTTGAGCCAACGAGCCCCAGCATACAGCTCCGGCATTCACGGCAATCTCCTTGATGTCGTCGGTGAAAGGAATGTTGTCCCAAGCCACGCCCTGCTTAATATCGTAAGTAGGAACGCCCTCTGCATCCAGCTCCACCTGTACGGTTCCCGTAGGATATTCCACCTTTGGAAGAACATACTTCAAGTTCTTCTCACCCAAGATACGGAGAGCCTCATCCCCAAGTGCATCATTACCAATGGCACTGACAGCCACTGAATGCAAGCCATGCTGACCTGCGTGATAAGCGAAGTTGGCAGGAGCGCCACCGAGTTGAGCACCAGTTGGGAGTACGTCAAAGAGGACCTCACCCAAACCCACGATATATTTCTTGTCTAAATTTTCTGTATTCATAATTACACCTATTATATATTATTGCAATTTTCTGACGTAAGTGAAGAGATAAACCACTCCCACTGCCATTACAGCCACAGCACCCATCTGTCCGAAGGCATCGCTGGCGAATCCCATGATGAGAGGGAAGACTGTTCCACCGAAGAGTCCCATAATCATCAGTCCGCTCACCTCGTTCTTCTTCTCAGGCATCGCAAGGAGAGCCTGTGAGAACACCATGGAGAAGACATTAGAGTTGCCGTATCCCACGAGAGCGATGGCGATATAAAGAATAGTCTTGCTCTCACCGAAGAACATGCCCACCATACTCAGTGCCATCATCACCACGCTGATGATGAAGAAAGTGCGAGTTCTCATCATGCGAAGGAAGGCTGTTCCTGTAAAGCATCCGATGGTACGGAAGATGAAGTAGAGTGATGTGGCGAAGGCTGCCTCATTCAGCGTCCATCCCAGACGCTCCATCAAAATCTTAGGAGCAGTGGTATTAGTACCCACGTCGATGCCCACATGGCACATGATGCCGATGAAGGACAAGAGCACGA
>CAVKNU010000024.1:0-26028 GCA_963657465.1 Lachnospiraceae bacterium | reverse complement strand
GATTACCACTCCTTTCGACATCAAGGTTGCCGAAGCTTTGCTGGCAGAAGGATAAGAAAAAGACGCTATAGCGATGAAGCTTGATCGCTATAGCGACTAACCCCCTATCGCTATAGCGACTGGCATTGGGTCGCTATAGCGATATTTTTTATGTACTAATACCATCCCAAAAGTTCTTCCTATTTCCTGTAAAAAGAACTATCGTAAGATTGTCTATGTTTTTGTAAGGGTTCTTCTATTTCTCCCTCCAAGAAAAAACTGTACTTTTGCAACCGAATTCAAGATGGTTCTTGATTCATTCGAATATAAAACTTAAAACATAATAACAGACATGAATACAATTAACAAAGGTTTTGTGTATTTCATTTGCATCGTTTCGGCGATGGGTGGATTGCTTTTCGGTTACGACTGGGTGGTAATCGGTGGTGCCAAACCATTTTATGAGTTGTACTATCAGATAGCGGATAGTCCATCACAGCAAGGATTGGCGATGACGATAGCGCTCATCGGGTGCTTGATAGGAGCTATGCTTTGTGGAACATTGGCTGATAGAATCGGACGAAAGAAACTCTTGATTGTTTCAGCGCTGATATTCTTCTTTTCAGCCTTGGCTACAGGTTTGGCTAATACCTTTACTTATTTTCTGGTGGCAAGGTTCTTTGGTGGTATCGGTATCGGCGTGGCTTCAGGACTTTCACCTATGTATATAGCAGAGGTAGCACCAACTTCCATTCGAGGAAAATTGGTTTCTTTGAATCAGTTGACCATCGTATTGGGTATCTTGGCTGCACAGATTACCAACTGGTTGATAGCAGATCCAATTCCAACCTCATTTTCTCCTGCCGACATAGCTGCTTCTTGGAATGGGCAGATGGCATGGAGGTGGATGTTTTGGGCAGCAGCTTTTCCTGCGGTAGTGTTCTGTGTGTTGGCTTTCTTTATCCCAGAAAGTCCACGTTGGTTGGCGATGAAAAACAAGACTGATGTAGCTTTTGGGATATTAAGTAAAATCGGTGGAAGTGATTATGCTAAGGCGGAACTGGAGGCTGTGCAAACTGCCAACCAAAAAGACGGTTCACAGGCAGGGTTGAAAACTCTTTTCAGCAAACCTTATCGCAAGATTCTTTTGATAGGAGTTGTTATCGCCTTCTTCCAACAATGGTGTGGTACGAATGTCATCTTCAATTATGCACAGGAGATTTTCCAATCGGCAGGTTATGCCATCGGTGATGTGCTCTTCAATATTGTGGTAACAGGTATTGCCAATGTGGTATTTACTTTTGTCGCTATCTTTACTGTCGATAAGTGGGGACGCAAAGCTTTGATGAAACTGGGTGCAGGTGGCTTGTGCGGTATCTATCTCATCTTGGGTATTTGCTATTTCTTCCATATAACTGGTGTCTTTATGATTGTCTTGGTGGTAGCAGCCATCGCTTGCTATGCCATGACCTTGGGACCTGTCACGTGGGTACTCTTGGCAGAGATATTCCCTAACCGTGTTCGTGCCGTGGCTGTAGCAACCAGTACCTTTGCCCTTTGGGTCGGTAGTTCCACATTGACCTATACCTTCCCTTTGCTCAATGTAAGCTTGGGTAGTTATGGTACTTTTTGGATATACAGCGCCGTTTGCTTGGCTGGTTTCCTCTTTGTAACCTTCATGTTGCCAGAAACCAAAGGTAAGTCTTTGGAGGAGTTGGAGGATGAACTCGTGGGGAAGTGAAGAATCTAATAGTAGCAAAGGCGTATGCCTAATTATAAATCATACATTGTAAATAATAAATTAAAATAGAAGAATAATGGTAAAAGCTTGGAGAGAAACAGTGGTGATTCCTACTTATGAGATTGGAACACCAGAAAAGAATCCTATATTCTTGGAGAAACGTGTGTATCAAGGTTCAAGTGGTGTGGTCTATCCTTACCCTGTCATTGAGAGCATCAGTGATGAGAAAGTCGATAAGGAATGGCACGCCGTATGGTTGGAGAATGAATATATCAAGGTGATGATTCTGCCAGAATTGGGTGGACGTGTGCAGATGGCATACGATAAAATCAAGCAGCGTCATTTTGTTTATTACAACCATGTCATCAAACCTGCATTGGTTGGATTGACAGGCCCTTGGATTAGTGGTGGAATTGAGTTTAATTGGCCTCAGCATCATCGTCCAAGTACTTATCTTCCTGTGGATAGTACCATCGAAGAAAACGAGGACGGCTCTGTTACCGTATGGGTAAGCGAAACAGAAAAAATGTTCCATCAGAAGGGTATGGCAGGCTTTACGCTTCGTCCTGGCAAGGCTTATCTCGAAATCAAGGGACAGCTCTACAATCGCACCAATGTGCCTCAGACTTTCCTTTGGTGGGCAAACCCAGCTGTGGCAGTCAACGACTATTATCAGAGTGTGTTCCCACAGGACATCAACGCAGTGTTCGATCATGGCAAGCGTGCCGTGAGCAGTTTCCCAATCGCTACGGGTACTTATTATAAGATGGACTATTCGGCTGGTGTCGATATTTCCAACTATAAGAACATCAAGGTTCCTACATCTTATATGGGTGTGAACTCTAAGTTCAACTTCGAGGGCGGTTATGAGAATGACACACAGGCTGGTATGCTCCATGTTGCCAATCACCATGTGTCTCCAGGTAAGAAGCAGTGGACTTGGGGTAACGGTGACTTCGGTCAGGCTTGGGATAGAAACTTGACTGATGCTGATGGCCCTTACATCGAGTTGATGGCAGGTGTGTTTACTGAGAACCAACCAGACTTCACATGGTTGATGCCATACGAGGAGAAACGATTCACCCAGTATTTCATGCCATATCGTGAGTTGGGCGTGGTAAAGAATGCCACAAAAGATTTGATTATGAATATCAACTTGGTGGATGCAGAAGGACATGTGACTACCGATGCGCCAGCTGGCAAGGCTAACTTCAAGGTGTTTGCTACCTCTAATCAAGAGGTGAAGGTGACTCTTCGTAACGATGATGGTACTCTATATTATAATAAGGTGGTAACTATCACCCCTGAGACCGTCTTGGATGAGACTGTAGAGATAGGGGATAGCCGTATGGATGAGTTGACTTTTGAAATAGAGTCTTTGGAAGGCAATCGCTTGATGACTTGGCATTCTGAACCAGATGAGATTCGTCCTATCCCAGACCCAGCGGAAGCTGCCCTCTTGCCAGAGCAAATCAAGACAAACGACCAACTGTTCTTGACAGGTCTTCACTTGGAGCAATATCGCCATGCCACTTATATTCCTATGGATTATTACGAGGAAGCTTTGCGTCGTGACCCTATGGATTATCGTTGCAACAATGCCCTTGGGTTATGGTATATTCGCAAATGTCGCTTTGATAAGGCTGAGCAATATTTGCGCCGTGCAGTCAAGGTATTGATGAAACGCAATCCTAATCCATATGATGGTGAGCCGATCTATAATCTTGGTCTTGCCTTGAAGTATCAGTATAAGATGGATGAGGCATACGATATGTTCTACAAGTCAACATGGAATGGGGCTTGGCAAGATGCAGGTTTCTTTGAGTGTGCCCAGATTTCTGTGATGCAGCATCGTTTGGAAGATGCCAAGGAGGAAATCGAGAACTGTCTCATACGCAATACCCATAACCATAAGGCTCGTGCGTTGAAGGCAATGATTCTTCGTTTGATGAACAAGAAAGAAGAGGCTATCGCTTGGTGTGAGGAGTCCTTGAAGATAGATTTGTTCAACTATGGTTGTCTTTTCGAACTCTTTGTCTTGACTGGTGAAGAAAAGTATCTTGCCCAGTTGAAGGAAATGATGCATGGTATGTCAAATAACTATGATGAGTTGGCACTTGACTATCAGGCAGCAGGTCTCTATGCTGAGGCTATGAAGGTGCTTGGTATAGCTATCGAAGAAAAGGCAGTTACCCCAATGACCTATTATTATATGGGATGGATGTGTGTTAGCATGGATGCCTTGGAGCAAGCCAAGCAACTCTTTGCGGAGGCAGAGCAATATCCTTCTGATTATTGTTTCCCTAATTGTGCTGAGGCAGCCTTGGCTTTGCAGGCGGCATTGCAATATGGTGAGAGTGATGCCAAGGCTAGTTACTATCTTGGATGTTTGTATTATGACAAACGCCAATATGACTTGGCAGTTCGTTATTGGAATCGTTCCGCTGATGCTTGCCCAGAGTTCCCTACAGTTTGGAGAAACCTTGCGTTGGCTCTGTTCAACAAGGAACATAATGAGGAACAGGCTCTCGAATACATGGAGAAAGCCTTCACGCTTGATACCACAGATGCTCGTATTCTGATGGAGTTAGACCAACTCTACAAGCGTATGGGACAACCTCATGCCACTCGTTTGCAGTTGTTGCAGAAATATCCTGAGTTGATAGCCAAGCGTGATGACTTGCTATTGGAGGAAATCACCTTGCTCAATCAGACAGGACAATACGAGGAGGCGATGAAGAAGCTTGATGCCCATCAGTTCCATCCTTGGGAAGGTGGCGAAGGTAAGGTGAGTGGCCAGTATCAACTTTGTCGATTGGAATTGGCAAAGAAGGCCTTGGTAGCTAAGGATTATGACAAGGCTATCCAATTGTTGGAAGAATGCTTGGTTTATCCTCATCATCTTGGCGAAGGCAAGCTCTATGGAGCACAGGAGAATGATTTCTACTACTTCTTGGGTTGTGCATACGATGCAAAGGGTATGAATGACAAGACTAAGGAATGTTGGGAAGAGGCAACCAAGGGACCACAAGAGCCAGCTGCTGCCATGTATTACAATGACGCTAAGCCTGATAAGATTTTCTATCAAGGATTGGCTCTCTTGAAACTCGGCAGAATGGGCGAGGCTCATGGCAGATTCTATAAGTTGGTGAACTATGGTAAGAACCACCTCTTCGAGAATGTGGTGATGGATTACTTTGCTGTATCTTTGCCAGACCTTCAGATTTGGGAGGGAGACTTGAATCTCTCTAACCAGATACATTGTAAGTATATGCTTGCCCTTGGTTTCTATGGTTTGGGTGACAAACGCCATGCAGAGCGTTATCTTGCTGAGGCATCAGAATTGGATAAGAATCATTTGGGCATCTTGTCGTTCCAGACATTGATAAAACTTGGGTTATAAACCAAAAAGATGCTTCGAATGAAACATCTTCTTTATAAATCGGCACAGGGAAAGTCTTTCAAAGGCTTTCCCTGTATTTTTTAGGTGATATGCCTACCGTTTTGGTAAACAAACGGGAGAAATAATATGAATCGTCGATTCCTACCTTACAGCTTATCTGGTTGATTTTCATGTCTGTCGTCTCTAGCAGTTCACATGCTTTCTTCACCTTTAGGAGATTGAAATAACTGAGCGGACTATGTCCTGTGTTGCTTCTGAAAATCATGGAGAAATGCGATACGGAATACCCAGTATAGTTTGCCAAGTCTTGCAATGCGATAGGTTTTTCCAGGTTCTCCTCCATATATTGAAGAGCAGCATTCGTAACCACACTATCTTCCGCCTTGACACACTCTTCACGCTTGTGGCATTTTCTATAAACAGGCAGGTATCGCAAAGAGCCAAGATAGAAATGGAGCAATGAGGAAGTATATCGCAGATTATCAATGGTATAACCATCAGACAGCGTCATAAAGATATCTTCGAAGATATTGTTGCGGTCGGCAATACGGGAATTGAGATTTGTGGAGACTGTTATGGGCTTTTCAGATCCTTCTGCATAATGGGCAGCCAACGTACCACGAAAATGAACCCAATAGATGGTCCAAGGATCTTCGTTATTAGAAGCATACACATGAGGAACCTTGGCTGGCAATATGAAATATTGATTGGCTTTCACCTCATAATGCTTGCCATTTACTTGGTATCTCCCGCTCCCCTTGACACAATAGATGAGAACATATTGGTCGATAGGTGCCACGCGCTCACGATAATGATGAATGGCATGAGGATAAAAACCCATGTCGGTGATATGCAAAGTACTCAATACCGGATCAGACTCAGCCATCTTCCGAACCATCTCTGGCATAATCAACGAGCGCTCGCCTCTGAAACCATCTTTTATCTTTAGCTTCTCCATTCTTTGAACTTAATGATACGTCTGGGTGCAAAATTACTAAAATATCTCTAAAGATGCAACATAAATGGCAAACAATCGTAAGATTGTCTATGAATAAATCGCCAAAAGTCTATGCACCTATCGGGAAAAAAGTTGTAATTTTGTAGCCAAACTTAAAGACAAAAATAACGATGAACCATTTTATGAATAAAAAGAACTGGATACGCATCCCTGTGATGGGGGCATTGCTGTTAGCCAATGCACTCGTTGCACAAGGAGCAGAAAACAATCATGAGATCAATCTAGCTGGCAAATGGCAGGTTTCTTACAATCATGGAAAGGAAGCAATGATTCAATTACCTGGCACGTTGACCGATGCAGGCCTAGGAGAGCCTTGTCGCTTAAAGCCAAGCATGCAAAAAGAAGTTTTCTTAAACTTGAAAGCCAAATACAGCTATGTGGGAGAAGCCACCTTTTCTAAGACCGTTCTAATACCAAAAGAATGGCGTAAGAACAGGATTATTTTGCATTTCGACAGAACATTATGGACTTCACGAGTTCAAGTGAATGGACAACAAGTGGAAGGCATGGGTGAAAGCCTATCCGTGCCTCACGAGTTTGATATTACCGACTATGTTGTTTTTGGAAAAGAAAACCAATTGGCAATAACCATAGACAACTCCAAGAAATACGACATTTCTTTTAACGACTTGGCACATTCATATACCAACGAGACGCAAACCAAATGGAATGGTATCTTAGGAAAAATTGCCATCGAAGCCAAGCCACAAACCTACATCCAGCATGTATCCGTATTTCCACATGCCTCGCAAGGTGCTTTACACGTAAAGGTAGCGCTGCAAAGCAAGGGTAAAATAAAAGGCAAATTACGTTTTGCCATCACCTCACCACAAGGAAACCCAGTAAAGGATACTCTACTTGTAGCAAAAGATAGCATTATTGAATTTGACACCCAAGTAAAAGATGCACTTCTTTGGGATGAGTTCTCACCCAATGTCTATACAGCCCAAGCAGAATACATCGACAAGAAGCAGAATGATGAGCAACAAGTCATGTTTGGTTTTCGTGATTTGACCAACGAACAGGCTTTGTTGCATATCAACCATCGCCGCATGTTCCTACGTGGAACCTTGGAAAGTTGTGTTTTCCCTCAGAAAGGTTATCCCGCAATGGATGAAGCTGGATGGAAACATATCTTCGAAAAGGCTAGAGCCTATGGATTAAATCATCTTCGCTTCCATTCTTGGTGCCCACCAGAAGCAGCCTTTGCGGTAGCCGACAAGATGGGATTCTATCTCCAAATAGAACTGCCTGTATGGGCTTTGAACATTGGAAAAGATAAGGCTGCCTTAGATTTTCTTTATGCCGAAGCTGGCAGAATCTTAACCACTTATGGCAACCATCCATCATTCTGCTTCTTAAGTCTTGGCAATGAACTACAGAGCGATTTCCAAGCTTTGGACAATTTGCTCATGTATGTAAAACAAGACCCACGTCGCCTTTACACCACAACCTCTTTCACTTTTGAGAAAGGACATGGTGATTGGCCTGAAGCACACGATGATTTTTGGGTAAGCCAATGGTCGAAAAAAGGTTGGCTTCGTGGACAAGGGGTATTCGAGGAACGCCCAGTCAGCTTCGCACAAGACTATTCTGCAACCATAGAGTCTTTGCCTGTTCCTGTCGTGACTCACGAGATTGGACAGTACAGCGTATATCCCGACATCGCCTCCATCAATAAATATAAAGGCAATCTTTTGCCTATCAACTTAATGGCAATAAAAGAAGACTTGCAGAAGAAAGGACGCCTTGACATGGCATCCACCTATCTATCTGCCTCTACCCGTTTTGCTTCTATCTTATACAAGGAAGAAGTGGAAAGAGCCATGAAGACACCTGGATATAGTGGTTTCCAACTCTTGGGGTTGACAGACTATCCTGGACAAGGCACTGCACTAGTCGGTTTGTTGGATGTGTTCTGGGAAGGAAAAGACAAAGCTTCAGACCAGCAATTCAAGCAAGCATGCTCTTCTATTGTGCCTTTGGCTTCCTATGAGAAAGCTACCTATCTGAATGATGAAACATTCAATGCTTCATTCAAGTTGGCTAATTTCTCAGCCCAAACCCTCAAGGGAGCCGAATTGGAATGGAGCCTAAAGGGACAAGACGGCAAACTAATGGCACAAGGCAAACTAGACGCACAAGATGTGAAAGTCGGAAATGAACAAGTGCTAGGTAAGATTTCCGTGCCTTTGAACCAGATAGAGAAAGCAGAACGATTGACACTTACAGCTAGCATCGCCCATTCACAGATAACAAATGAATGGAACATTTGGGTATATCCTTCACAATTGAATATGACGGAAGGAAACATCGTTGTTACAGATGATATGGAAAAGGCTAGACTGGCATTAAACAAGGGCAAAAAGGTATTATTAAACCTTCCTACCAATCAGATTATAGGACTAGAAGGTAAGTTCGTTCCTGTATTCTGGAGTCCTGTGCATTTCCCTAACCAACCTGGAACCATGGGCATCTTATGCAATCCTACAAGCCCTGCCTTAAAGGATTTCCCAACAGAAGAGCACAGCAACTGGCAATGGTGGGACTTGTGCAAACATGCCACGACCATGCAACTGGATAGTATCGAAAACAAGGTGGACATATTGGTGCACATGATGGATAATTTCTATAAGAACCGAAATCTAGGCTTGGTATTCGAAACACAAGTGGGAAAGGGAAAGCTTCTGGTATCTAGCATCGACTTAACCCATTTGGAGGGAAGACCTGTCGCTCGACAAATGAAGTATAGCTTGCTCGAATATATGAAAAGCGACAAGTTTGCCCCTACGAAAGGGATAGACTTCGATACATTAAAGAAAGCAATCTATCAGCCTAATCAAGTGAAAAAAGCCAAGAAGTCGATTTATGATGCAGCAGAATAGTAGAAGAATGACATAAAATTGGTTAAACATTTGCTAATTCAAGCATAAAGTCGTACTTTTGCACAGCTATGAATAGTATTTTAGACCAAGACATCATGTACCTACCTGGCGTAGGTCCGAAAAAGAAAGAGATACTAAGCAAGGAACTTGGTATCTCTTCCTATGGTGACTTGCTAGAATATTACCCTTATAAATACGTAGATCGCTCTAAGATTTTTCATATCAGCGAACTCACTTCCGATATGCCTTTCGTACAAATCAAAGGCAAGATTCTCAGCTTTGAAGAATTCGACATGGGCAAACGCAACAAACGCATTGTTGCCCATTTCTCGGATGGATACGGAGTTGTGGATTTAGTTTGGTTTCGAGGAGCGCAATACATCTACAAGACCTATAAGGTAGGCACAGAATACATCGTATTCGGAAAGCCTACCGTATATGGAGGACGCTATCAGTTTGCCCATCCCGACATGGATGATGCCAGCAACCTACAACTCTCTGAGATGGGGATGCAACCTTATTACAGCACCACAGAGAAGATGAAGAAGTTCGGCATCACGTCTCGCTCCATGGAAAAAATCACCAAGACCTTGGTGGAAAAGCTTCCTCCCCTTCCAGAGACACTTCCCGACTTCATCGTTGAACGTTTGCATCTCATTTCTCGCGATGCGGCATTCCGCTTCATCCATTATCCACATTCTCACCAAGAAATGCAAAAAGCACAGGTGAGACTCAAGTTTGAGGAGCTGTTCTATGTGCAACTTAATATATTAAGGTACGCGAGCGACCAGCGCCGCAAGTTTCGTGGCTATATATTCAATCGTGTGGGAGACATCTTCCACGACTTTTATTCCCATAACTTGCCTTTTGAGCTGACTGGAGCCCAAAAGCGAGTGATGCATGAGATTCGTGCCGACATGTGCAGTGGCCGCCAAATGAACCGTCTCTTACAAGGTGATGTGGGATCGGGTAAAACACTCGTTGCCCTTATGACCATGCTTATCGCCTTAGACAATGGTTTCCAAGCTTGCCTCATGGCTCCTACCGAAATCCTTGCTGAGCAACATCTCCAAACCATTCGCAACTTCTTGAAAGGAATGGATGTCAGAGTGGAATTACTCACAGGTATTGTAAAAGGCAAGAAGCGCCAAGCCATCTTGGAAGGTCTTGTTAATGGTGATGTCAAAATATTGGTGGGCACACATGCTGTGCTCGAAGATTATGTGCAATTCTCACATCTAGGCATTGCAGTCATAGATGAGCAACATAGATTCGGTGTGGCTCAACGTGCCAAACTTTGGAGCAAAAGCGAGAATCCTCCTCATATCCTGGTTATGACCGCCACCCCTATTCCTCGCACACTGGCCATGACTATCTATGGCGACCTTGACGTGAGTGTCATCGATGAATTGCCACCTGGCAGAAAGCCCATACAAACCTTGCATAAATATGACACCCAACTGACTTCTCTCTACCAGAGCATTCGTCGTCAAATCAATATGGGAAGGCAAGTATATATTGTATTTCCACTTATCAAAGAAAGTGAGAAGAGCGACCTTAAGAACTTGGAAGAAGGATTTGAGACTCTAAAAGAAGCTTTTCCTGAATTCAAGCTTAGCAAGGTGCACGGACAAATGAAGCCAGCAGAGAAGGAAGAAGAAATGCAACACTTCGTGAAAGGCGAAACCCAAATACTAGTTGCCACCACCGTGATAGAAGTTGGTGTAAATGTGCCTAATGCATCTGTGATGGTTATCCTCGACGCACAGCGATTCGGTCTCTCCCAACTTCACCAGCTCAGAGGCCGAGTGGGAAGAGGATGTGACCAAAGCTATTGTATTCTTGTCACCAACTACAAGTTGAACGAGGAGACACGCAAACGTATTGATATCATGTGTGATACTAATGACGGATTCCGCATAGCCGAGGCCGACTTGAAACTAAGAGGCCCTGGTGACTTAGAGGGAACTCAACAAAGCGGCATGGCATTCGACCTCAAAATCGCCAACATTGCCAAGGATGGTCAACTCGTACAATTGGCACGCACAGAAGCACAATCGATTATCGAGACAGACCCACAGTGCAACCTTCCACAAAACGCCCTGTTGTGGAACCGCCTAAAAGAATTAAGAAAAACAAATATCAATTGGGCCGCCATCAGCTAATCAGCACCCACAAATAAAAAAACAGAATATTCTATGGCAAGAAAAGATATGATAGAAGGCTCACTCTTCCCAGAAGAAGACATGCAAGAAGATAATACACTCATGACACAAGAAGAAATGAGAGAGAAACTGTTGCATGTCAAGGAAATTGTGAGCATATCAGGAGTCAAATATTCCAAGATGCATGTTACCAAGAAAATGATTATAGGAATCCGAGAAAGTTCTGGTAAAGAATTCACAATCAACCTAGACCAACTCTATGATGCATACCTTCATTGTAAACGTCTCAGCAGCCCAGAAGTTAAAAAGTTTATCTTCATGGGGCATTCCCCTGCCTTAGCTCTTCTACGAATGCTTAAGGTAAAAAAGTCTATATAAAAGTACAATAAGGAATAATTTATGTTAACCATTATCGGTTTTTATTGGTTTTTTGAAATATTTTTGCTATATTTGCAACGTCTATATGACAAAATCGCATTTTTCGGCATCTAACCTCTGCGATTTGAAGTGTCTTATATTCCTCCGCTATTTAGCGTACACGATGTTGCCTTGCAATATCTTTTTGTGCGTGGCTAATAGAATGTAATACACTTTTCACAACAATTGGCGAACCTAAAAATTAGATTATGAGTTTAAGTAACAAAATAAAGAAATTATCCGTTGCGGCATTGTTGGCGCTCACAACCATGCCAGTCTTTGGGCAAGACCTTTTAGCCCGCCAAGCACCAGTTGACCATCGAGTAAAGTCCCTTGACACACTCGCCGTGTCACACTATAAATTGATAGAAGATCGTGAGAACCCATCAGCCGATTTGTATGAGGATTTCACCAACAAATACGCTCACAAGGCAACAGCTCTCCCAGATCATTATCGTATTGACCTCCGTCATTTCTGCATGCCAACTCCTAGTCGCGTTGTCACAAGTAACTTCGGTTATCGTGCTAGCTTTGGCCGCCAACATAAAGGCATGGATATTAAGGTTTATATTGGCGACTCAATCCGCGCAGCCTTCTCTGGCAAAGTTCGCATCGTTAGATATGAAGGTGGTGGTTATGGTAAATATATTGTCATCCGTCACAACAATGGTTTGGAAACAATTTATGGTCACCTTTCTGCACAGCTCGTTACCGAGAATCAGGAAGTAAGAGCAGGAGAAGTTATCGGTTTGGGGGGTAATACTGGTCGAAGCACAGGCTCACACCTTCACTTTGAAACTCGTCTTTGTGGTGTAGCATTAAACCCAGCTTTATTGTTCGACTTCAGAAACCAAGATGTCACAGGTGATTTCTATGATTTCAATCGCGACACTTACGAGCATGAATCAGCTGATGCCAATGCAGCTCGTGGAAAGATTGGCAACGGTGGTTACACAAGAGAACAAGTCAACGGTGGCGAAGTTGGTAGATATGAAGCTAGCGCAAGTGGCGAAAAGCTCTACCACAAGGTTAAATACGGTGAGACTTTGAATTCTATCGCAGAGAAGCGTGGTGTATCAGTCGATCAGATTTGCCGCTTAAATGGTTACAAGAAGGATAAGAAATTGACTCCTGGTCAGATTATCCGTTATTCATAAAAGAAGAAATAAAGATTACGTTTCATAGCAAAAAAGCAGGAATTTCGAATCGAAATTCCTGCTTTTCTTTTGTCATATCTAAAGTTTTTTACATCCATCCAAAGAATCTCAACACATCATTGAGGTTTGCTACAACGAGCAACAAGAGAAGGATTCCAAAACCTACATACTCAGCTCGCTCCAAGAACTTATCACCTGGCTTACGACCTGTAATCATCTCATACAAGAGGAAGAACACGTGTCCACCATCCAGAGCAGGAATAGGCAAGATATTCATGAAGGCCAAAATGATGCTCAAGAAAGCTGTCATCATCCAGAATGCGTGCCAATCCCACATAGAAGGGAACAGGCTTCCCAATGCACCGAAACCACCCAAGCTCTTAGCACCTTCCTTAGAGAAGACATACTTCATATCACCTACATAACCAGACAATACATTCCAACCATACTTGATACCAGCTGGGAAACTCTCGAAGAAGCCGTAATCAACCTTGGTTGCCTTATAATCCAACATCACAGGATGATTGTAGAAGCCAACCTTCACACCAGCCTCAGTAGAAGTCAACTGAATAGGAGCACTTACCGTGTCACCAGAAGCCTTGAGATATTGGATGTTGGCTGTCAAGCAACGTAAACTGTCCTTATGAGTAGTTACATTTGCCAATTGATCCTCAATACGTCCCAATTCTTCAGTAAAGTCATTGAATGAAGCCACTTTCTTGCCATTAAGAGCCAAGATAGAGTCACCTTTTGTAAGCCCAACCTTGCTGGCAGGAGAATCAGCAATCACACTATCTATCTCCAAAGGCAAATAGATTTCTACAAAGCGAGGACTTGACTTAATCATATCCAGCATATTCAAGTCGCCAGGCATGTTCAAACTCATTTGCTTGCCGTCACGAACGATATCTACACGATGAGCCTTGGACAAATCACGGTACATATCACCATCATAAGTCTTGAATTCTCCCATATCAGTGCCCACCAAGATATCCTTGTCGTGGAAGCCTAAAGCCTTTGCTTCGGCATTAAACTTCATACCATAAGTCATATCCTTGGTTGCAATATATTCATCGCCCCAATGGAAGAGAATCATGGAATAGATGAAGAGAGCCAAGATAAAATTGACAAGTACACCACCTATCATTATCAAGAGACGCTGCCAAGCTGGCTTACTACGGAACTCATAAGGTTGCTCTGGTTGTTTCATCTGTTCCGTATCAAAACTCTCATCAATCATACCAGAAATCTTGCAATAGCCACCCAATGGCAACCATCCCAATCCGTATGTCGTGTCTGAATTCTTCGGTTTAAATTCGAAAAGATGAAACCATGGGTCGAAGAATAGATAGAACTTCTCCACACGAACCCCGAAGAGCTTGGAGAAGAAGAAGTGTCCGCCCTCATGGAGCAACACCAAGATGGAAAGCGATAACATCAACTGCAACGCTTTGATCAAAAATACTTCCATTTATTATTTATACATTATTATTTATTAATTTCTCATTAACTCGGTTGTTATACGACGAGCCTCAGCATCGGTCTGTAGATAGACGTTCAAATCAGGATTTTTATCGAAGGTGGCCTTTGCCATCACTTCTTCTATAATATCCCCCATCTGCAAGAACCCACATTCTCCACGTCGGAAACCTGCATTGACTATCTCATTGGCAGCATTGACGATACATGACATGTTACCACCCTTCTTGATGGCATCAAATGCCAATTGTAGGCACTTAAACTTTGTGTAGTCAGGTTCAAAGAACTGCAAATCCTTAGTTTGGAACAAGTTGAGACGTTCTCCTTTCAACGGCAATCGCTTTGGAAAAGAGAATGCATACTGAATAGGCAATCGCATGTCGGGAACTCCCAATTGTGCTTTCACTGCTCCATCCACAAACTGCACAGCACTGTGCACCACACTCTGTGGATGAATCAAAACTTGAATCTTATCAGCAGGAACACCGAAGAGCCACTTTGCCTCAGTCACCTCAAAACCCTTGTTCATCAACGAAGCGGAATCGATGGTAATCTTAGCACCCATATCCCAAGTAGGATGCTTGAGCGCATCTGCTGCTGTCACTTTTTCCAATTGCTCATGCGTATAATTGCGGAAAGGACCTCCCGAACAAGTCAAGAGTATCTTGTCGATTTCATTATCATCCTCGCCTACCAAACTCTGGAAGATAGCACTATGTTCGCTATCCACAGGTAAAATGGGTGCATGATATTGAGTAGCCAATCCACAAATCAACTCACCAGCCACAACCAACGTCTCCTTGTTGGCCAAACAAATCTTCTTACGAGCCTTGATGGCATGTATCGTTGGCTCCAAGCCAGAGAAACCAACCATAGAAGCCAAAACCATGTCTATTGGATCAGCCTCAACAATATCACAAAGGGCTTGTTTACCAGCATATACCTTTATATCTGGTTCATCACGAAGTAAATCCTGCAATTCCTCATAATGCTCCTCATTAGCTATTACGACAGCAGCAGGATGAAACTTACGAGCTTGAGCTGCCAATTCCTTGACACGATTGTTTGCCGTGAGACAATACACCTCATAAAGGTCACTATGTTGCTCTATCACATCAAGTGCCTGTGTGCCTATGCTTCCTGTAGAACCGAGAATGCAAATTTGTTGTTTCTTCATTTCTTCACCTTATTATATATAATATTATGAACGCATCAATCCAAATCAAGGATTCCTTCCGGAAGAGCCACATGGATTTCCTTTTTCTCTGCATCCACACCTTCGATGAGTTCATTGCTTGCAGGAATCAAGAGCTCCTTGCCTTCTGGAGTTGTTATCTCGAAAAGTAGATTGATGGTGCTATCATTGACCGAATCAATGACTCCCACAGACTTACCCGTATGTGCATCTACCAATTGGAAACCAATAATCTCTGCCCAAGAAAGATTTTCCTCATCACTATCCGAAAGATGACGTGGGAAATAGACATCACATCCCGTATAGTTGCGAGCCTGTTCTTGGGTATCAATATCCTCAAACTTCACCAATACATTCTCATCATTCTTGAATCGATATTCCTCCATATAGAAAGGAACCAAGATACCATCAATGTCAAGTACCAGATAATCGGCATCCACACGGTCGAAGACATCATCGGTAATGGCAAAGGTGATTTCACCCTTTACCCCATGAGGCTTTCCTAGTTTACCTATCTTATATACGTCGTCGCGTCTAATCATTCAACATTCAACATTTAACATTCAACATATCCCTAATCTTCCACACGAGTTATCTTGGCACCCAAGGCATTGAGACGAGCTTCTATATCCTCATAACCGCGGTCAATCTGAGCAATGTTCTCAATACGACTCGTTCCATTGGCACTCATGGCAGCAATCAACAAAGCGATACCCGCACGAATATCAGGACTTGACATTCTGCCTGCTCTCAACCGAATCTTATGGTCATGACCGACAACCACTGCACGATGAGGATCACAAAGAATGATTTGAGCACCCATGTCTATCAACTTATCCACAAAGAACAAGCGACTCTCAAACATTTTCTGATGGAAGAGCACACTGCCTTTGGCTTGAGTAGCCACAACCAATAATACAGACAAGAGGTCTGGAGTAAGTCCTGGCCAAGGGGCATCAGCCAAAGTCATGATAGTGCCATCGATAAACGACTCTATCATATAATGTTTTTGCTCAGGAATGACCAAGTCATCACCTTCCACCTTGATTTTCACACCTAGACGACGGAAAGCATCTGGAATGATACCTAAATTTCTGACAGACACATCCTTGATACGAACGCCCGATCCACACATGGCTGCCATACCAATAAAAGAACCAACCTCAATCATATCAGGAAGGATGCGATGCTCTGCGCCATGCAATTTGTCCACACCTACTATCGTAAGCAAATTGCTACCGATACCACTAATACGAGCTCCCATTGCATTCAACAGATGACAAAGCTGCTGGATATAAGGCTCACAAGCCGCATTATAAATAGTAGTCGTTCCAGATGCCAATACTGAAGCCATAATGATATTAGCCGTACCCGTAACAGAAGCCTCATCCAAAAGCATGTAACAGCCCTTAAGTTTCTTTGCCTCAATAAGATATACATTTCGCTCATCATCGTGTACAAACTTGGCTCCCAAATACTTGAAGCCCAAGAAGTGTGTATCCAAGCGACGACGCCCAATCTTGTCTCCACCAGGTTTAGCGATAGTAGCCTTTCCACATCTACCCAGCAATGGACCAATCATCAGCACACTGCCACGAAGAGAAGAACACTTCTTCACAAACTCGATACTATCCAGATAGTCAAGTTTCAGCTCATCACTTTGGAAGGTATAGTCATTTCGACTGTTTTGAGTTACCTTGACACCAATTTCTTTGAGCAACTTAATTAAGTTGTTTACATCCAAGATGTCTGGCACATTCTTGATGCGCACAGGATCATTCGTTAGGATAGTGGTACAGATAACTTCCAATGCCTCATTTTTGGCACCTTGAGGAACGATTGTACCTTGGAGCGGATGACCGCCCTCTATGATGAAAGACTCCATAGGCTATATTTATTTTCTCTTCTTATTATTCTTAACAGGTTCATGCTCAACCATCTTATCAAACGTAAAGTTGTCTAGGTCGAGCTGTATCTTGCCATCCGTAAAGCGTGCCAAGTCAGAAGCCACCTTCTCATCATCACTAGAACCATGACTCCACTGCACCAGATTACGACGCATCTGATTGGCCGTCAACTTCACCAGTTCATCTCGTTCAGGACCTGGTTCCATATTTTTCAACTTATCAAAAAGTTCAAAAATCATAGAGCCATAATGGCGAACAGGTATTTTTTTCATCGGATACTCCATAGGTTCTGGTTTCTTGGCAATCTGCGCAGCTTGGCTCACATCAAAAGGATAGTCAATGTCAAGCTTAAAGCCACTCATAATGGCAAGATGATCCCAAAGCTTACGATCATGGTCTTCCACATTCTTGTACTCTGGGAACATACGGTCCATAATGGAAACTATGGTATCTGCACATTGTTGGCGTTCAGCGCGGTCTTCCAGGGAAACAGCATAATCTACCATTTTCTGAATCTCACGACCATATTCTGGCAAAACCAACTTTTCTCGTTGCGTATTATAATCTAGTCCTTCGATATTCATATTTTATTAGGATTGGATATTTATTAAATCAACTTCTTAGGCATTTTTGCCACAAAGTCTTTCAGATAGAAAGGCACAAAGTAGGCAACATCTTCAAATTTACCTTCCACAAACCTCTTTTCAGCCAAAGGAGCCATGTTCTTTGCCAAAGGTTCAATACCGTCCACCAAATGAGCATTTGGATGATGGATGGCTTCCATACATTTCACCGCACCATTTCCGAAGAAACAGACAGCTCCCTTGTCAAGATATTCCTTGTAGGTTTCAGCATCCACGATATCAGCCTGAATAGGGCGCACCTCCTTCAAAGCACGATTAAACACCTGAGCATACACTTCCATTCTGCGAGCATCGAGCATTGGCACAATGAGTGCATCCTCTTCAGCAGGATGCTCACCCAGCAAGACTGGCACAGCTAGAAGTTCAAGGGTAGGAACGGCTATCAACTTGACGCCTCGGCCATAGCAAATACCCTTTGCCATACTCACACCAATACGAAGGCCTGTATAAGAACCAGGACCACAACTTACCGCAACAGCTTCCAAAAGGATGTTGTTGGAATCTATGAAGCCAAGGGCTTCATCTACGAATACACCTAACTTAACTGCATGGTTAGGACCACTGTGATCTTCCTTGTTGAAAACCACGGTTCCGTTATCACTAATTGCTACTGAGCACACGTCGGTACTCGTCTCAATATTTAATATACAAGACATAAAATTAAAATATATTCTTAAATAAGGTGCAAATTTACGTTTTTTCTCGCATTTTTTTGTACTTTTGCAGAAATTTAACGTGAAAGATTATATGATACAGTCAATGACAGGCTTCGGAAAGGCTACCGTAGCCTACAAAGAAAAGAAGATTAATGTAGAGATAAAGTCATTAAATAGCAAGACGCTCGACCTCTCTACACGTATAGCTCCCCTCTACAGAGAGAAAGAGATGGAAATCCGTCAATTACTCGCTAAAAGCCTAGAGAGAGGAAAGGTTGACTTCTCTATTTGGATAGAGAAGGATGTTGTGGCAGACGCAACACCTATCAATGCCGCACTTGTTGAGAATTATTACCAACAAATCAAGAAGATTTCGGCTGAAACAGGTATTCCTGAGCCAACTGACTGGTATGCCACCTTGCTTCGTCTTCCTGACGTTACAACCAAGACGGATATAGAAGAGCTAAGTGAAGAGGAGTGGGAAGCTGCACGACAAGCCATCACAGAGGCTATTCAGCACCTCACCGACTTCCGCAAGCAAGAAGGTGCTGCCCTCCAGCAGAAATTCACGGAGAAAGTAGATAACATCCAGGCACTTTTGGCTAGCATCGAACCTTACGAGAAAGCTCGCGTAGAAAAAATCAAGAACAATATCATCAGTGGACTTCAGCAGATTCCAAATGTGGAATATGACAAGAACCGTTTGGAGCAAGAGTTGATCTACTACATTGAGAAGTTAGACATCAGTGAGGAAAAGCAACGCTTGGCAAACCACTTGAAGTATTTCCGCGAAACCATGAACGAAGAAGGCCACGGTGTAGGCAAGAAGCTTGGTTTCATCGCTCAGGAAATGGGACGTGAGATCAACACTACTGGTTCGAAGAGCAATCAGGCTGAGATGCAAAACATCGTAGTCAAGATGAAGGATGAGTTGGAGCAAATTAAGGAACAAGTACTAAATGCACTATAATAAAATAATAAAGTGAAGAACGGTTTATTAATATTCAGTGCCCCATCGGGCAGTGGCAAAAGTACCATCGTCAATTGGTTGATGAAAGAACACCCTGAGCTCAAGTTGGCGTTCTCCATCAGCTGTACTTCTCGTGCTCCTCGTGGAACCGAGAAGAATGGCGTGGAATATTTCTTCTTAACTCCAGAGGAATTCAAGGCAAAGATTGAAGCAGATGAGTTCTTGGAATACGAAGAAGTTTATCAAGACAGATTTTATGGCACATTGAAATCACAGGTTGAAAACCAATTGAATGCGGGCGAGAGTGTGATGTTCGATGTTGACGTGAAAGGTGGTGTCAACATCAAGAAGTTCTATGGCGACCGTGCCATGAGCATTTTTGTCCAACCGCCATCGGTAGAAGAGCTACGTCGCCGTCTGAATGGTCGTGGCACCGATGCACCCGAAGTTATCGAGCAACGCCTCGCCAAGGCTAGCTATGAACTGACCTTCGCTCCTCAATTCGACCATGTGGTTGTCAACGACAATCTGGAGAAAGCAGAGGAAGAAGTGTACCAATTGGTCAAGAAGTTCTTGGAGGCCTAATAGAACCTCATCACAACATCATGCAAATCTGTAAGGTATGAACAAGAAAGTAGGAATCTTTGGAGGGAGTTTCAATCCCATCCACACAGGACACATCGCTTTGGCTAAGAGCCTGTGCGAGCAAGCTCATCTTGATGAAATTTGGTTCATGGTGTCACCCATGAACCCATTCAAGAAAGCTGCGACCGATTTGTTGAGCGACAACTTGCGCCTGGAAATGGTGCAGTTGGCACTGAAAGACGAACCTCAGCTCAAGGCTTGCGATTACGAGTTTCATCTTCCCAAACCTTCCTACACTTGGCACACCTTACAGGCGATGAGCCAAGATTATCCCAACATTGACTTCACCCTCTTAATCGGTGGTGACAATTGGGCTGCTTTCGACAAATGGTACCACTACCAAGACATCTTGGCACATTATCCCATCGTGGTCTATCCCCGTCAGGGAGCCAAGATTGGGAATGTACCAGAACATGTGACAATCGTCACAACACCCCTACTCAACATTAGCAGTACAGAGATAAGAAATCATATTCGAGATGGGAAGAGCATTCATGGCATGGTACCTCAAGAGATAGAGCAACTCGCCATCAGAAATTATCAAAACATTTCCCATCCCTAACCAATAAAGAAAGATATATGACTAAAGAAATTAGTTGGAAAGGACAAGCCAAGAAGTTTTTGCGTCTCGCATTCACTCCGATTCTGAGAAATGCCAACTTCTTCCTATTCATGTATATCCTCGGTGTGGTCAGTGCCGTGGTCACCACGCCACGTTGGGGTGTCATCTACGACAACTTGTTCTTCGAACTCTTTGTCGACATCTACGTGGTATGTGTCTTTTTGACCCTCATCCCCCAGAAATTCCGTTTTTGGGTAAGAGGATTCTTATACCTTATATTATATAGCACAACCCTTGCCGACACCTACTGTTTTGTCAACTTTGGTTCCACACTCAATCCTTCCATGCTGATGCTGGTAGGTGAGACCAATAGCGATGAAGCCAGCAACTTCCTGTCGGCTTGCTTCTCTACAGCCGTTCTTTTCAGTAGTGTGGGATGGATTTTGTTGCTCATGGTGGTACAAATGCTGATAGCCATTTTCCGCAAGCAAGTCATCAAGTTCAATGCATTCGTCATCACTTGTATCGAACTTCTTGCCCAGAAGAAAGGTTTTTCTTTTATTCCAAAGATGACTCATGCCGCACCTTACTGTCTAACCATCCTGGGATGCATCATTTTCATCATCGGAGCCTTTACCTCTTGGCACAACAAGATGGCTACATTCAAGTTGCTATCAGGCAAAACAATTGGAGAAGTAGAGCACACTTTGACTGAAAAGGACCACGCCAATCTCTATATCCCTGTCAACCGATTGGCCTTCAGCATCTATGCCAATTCTTTGGCGGCCAAACAGATTACCCAACTCATCAAGGCTGCGGACGAAGTAAAAGTAGATAGTTGTAGCTTCCGCTCACCCAATATCGTACTGATCATTGGCGAAAGCTTTGGCAAACATCATTCACAGCAGTATGGCTATTTCATGGAAACGACTCCAAGACAAGTAAAACTGGAGAAGACACGCAAACTCACCAAGTTTACCGATGTCATCACTTGTTGGAACCTTACAAGCTTTGTATTCAAGAATGTATTCTCCACCCATGTGGTTGGCGAGAAGGGAGAATGGTGCGACTATCCTCTCTTCCCTGAGCTATTCCGCAAGGCTGGCTATCATGTCACCTTCATCACCAATGAATTCCTGCCTCAAGCCAAGGAAGCCGTGTATGATTTCAGCGGTGGTTTCTTCCTCAACAATCCACAATTGAGCAAGTTGCAATTTGACAGCCGCAACACAGAGCTTCATCCTCTCGACAATGGCCTTTTGGATGACTATGACAATAAATTGAAAAAAGAACTGGGAGAGCACAACCTCATCATCTTCCACCTGATGGGCCAACATGTGGATTACAAGACACGTTATCGCAAAGACCAAGGTCGTTTCTGGGCGAGCAGCTATGAAGACAAACGTCCGGAGTTGACAGATAAGCAACGCAAGATACTCAGTCATTACGACAACGCCACACTCTACAATGATTCCATTGTGGCTCAAATCGTGAAGCGATTCTCCAATGAGAACGCCATTGTCATCTACATGCCCGACCATGGAGAAGAATGCTATGAAGGCAATCGTGGTTTCATTTGCCGCAATCACTCCGCTGCCATCGACTGGCCTTTGGCACACTATGAGTTTGAGATACCATTCTGGATCTATTGCTCACAGAAATATGTCAAGACCCATCGCGATATCTATCGACAAATCAGAGCCGCTAAAGACCGTCGCTATATGACGGATGCCTTACCGCATTTATTGCTTTACCTGGCAGGCATAGAGACTCCAACTTATAATGCTAAGTACAACATCTTGAGCCCTGACTACGATGAGATGCGACCTCGCATACTCAAAGGCACCACCGACTATGACAAGTTGCGTGATGCCTACCTGGAGAAAGGGGCTAAAGAAAAAGCAAGTAAAGACAACAACAAGAAAGGAGAACGCAAATGATAAACGAACCAACTTTAAGTCGCCAAGAATGCAATGCCTTGAGAGGACTTGCCATCATCGGCATTTTCTTACACAACTATTGCCATTGGCTCAACCCTATCGTCAAAGAGAACGAATACCAGTATTTCCAGCACAATGTCGATTGGTTGCATCAAGTGATGGCTGCACCCGACATGTATCTTCCGATGCATCTCCTGTCATTTTTCGGACACTATGGAGTACCCGTATTCTTGTTTCTCAGCGCCTACGGACTGGTGATGAAATACGAGGCAAAGCCTCATCTCGACCATTCCACACAGATGTTTTCCATTACAGGCAAGCATCTGCCTAACTTTGGCGAGATCTTCCAGTTTATTCGTTATCACTACCTGAAGCTTTTCAAGATGATGATTGTGGGATTTGTGGCATTCACCATGCTCGATTATGTCACTCCGGGTCCTCATCATTATCAAGCACTTGATATTGTAGCGATGCTAGGCATGTTTAACAACGTGCTACCTAATCCAGACCATATCATCTGGCCAGGACCTTTCTGGTTCTTTGGACTGATGATGCAACTCTATATCGTATATCGACTGTTGCTCTATCGCCGCCACTGGGGATTTACGGCAGCCTTGATGGTTGTCTGCCTGGGCATCCAAGTCATGCTGGGTCCTGAGAGTGAAGCCATGAATCGCTACCGCTACAACTTCATGGGAGGAATGTTGCCATTCGGACTTGGCATTCTCTATGCCCGCTATGGAGAAAAGGTACTCATGACCTTGCACACCAACATCACCAACTTCTTCGGTTGCATCTTCTGCCTTTCACTCATCTACAGTCTGAGTGGCAGCATGTTAGGTTGGACCATCGTGCCATTTTTCATCTGTCTTTTGAGTGTACTGGCAGCAAAGCTCTTATCTGGAGCACGATGGTTATCTGGAGTTTATAAGATATTGGAGTGGATGGGAGGCATCTCAGCAGCCTTGTTTGTCTGCCACCCGATAACTCGCAAGATATTCATCCCAATCAGTCGTTGGGGCGACATGTATGCCGGACTTCTCCTCTACATCGTATCAAGCATCTGCTTGGCATGGTTATTCTCACAACTGATGAAGAAGATTCCAAGTCCAAAATATTAGAAGTGAAGCTATGAAGATAAAAGATATAGAACTGGCGAATATCAGCCGATTTCGTGGAGAATTGATGGGAGCGGCGATGCTCTTCATCATTCTGTTCCATGTAGCCTTGCCTCGTTACGACACTTTTTATGGATTGCGTCGTATGGGTAATGTGGGAGTAGATATGTTTCTCTTCCTCAGTGGCATTGGCTTGTGGTTCTCCTGGATGAAGAATCCTGACGTCAAGCGTTTCTTCATCCGTCGTTATCTGCGTATCTATCCTGCTTGGCTCATCATAGCCTGCCTCTTCTATATTCCTCGTTTCCATGGAGGAAGCACATGGGCATGGATCAACCTATTCGGAGAAATCACCATCAACTGGGGATTCTGGTTGCACGACGAACTCAACTTCTGGTATATACCAGCCACCATGATGCTTTATCTCTTTGCCCCTGCCTACATGGAGCTCATCAAGCGACATCCTATCTACAAATGGTTGCCTGTGGTCATGATCATGTGGTGCATTCTTGTGGAATATGTCACTCCTATCCATCAAGCTGTAGGCCATCTAGAGATTTTCTGGAGTCGAGTGCCTATATTCTTCATTGGAATCAACATGGGAGAGATGGTTCGACAAAAGGAAACCTTGGATGGAGCGAGCATTTGGATGATATTCATCATGTTTGCCATGACATTGTTATCCAGTATCTTCTTGGAACAAGTGCGTCATGGACAGTTTCCACTCTTCATCGAAAGGATGCTCTACATCCCACTCACCATTACAAGCATCTTGATTCTCAACCGTGTGTTCCGTCGCACCCCGAAATGGTTCAACAAGGCTTTCATGTTTGTGGGAGCACTCAGTCTGGAGGCTTACCTCATCCACATCCATTTCATACTCGACTATATCGAGAAATGGCACTGGGGCTATTGGCCTACCTTCCTCACCTGCATTGCCATCACCCTTCCAGCTTCCTGGATATTGGGCAAAATCGTAGGATGGATTTCAAATGAGTTATCAAAAATCATCAAATAACACAACCAGCTTATCATTAGTTAGATATGACAGAGATGAACAACAATATAAAAGAGCATAAGGGCTTGGCAGCCTTGATGCGACTGATACGTCCTAAACAGTGGATCAAGAATGGTTTTATCTTCGTACCTCTGTTCTTTGGAGGTGCATTGTTCCATACAGACGCATTATTGGCAGGCCTTATCGCATTCTTTGCCTATAGCTTTGCCGCTTCAAGCATTTATTGCTTCAACGACATCTTCGACGTAGAGGCCGATCGCCGCCATCCCGTAAAGTGCCATCGTCCGATAGCATCAGGAGCTGTATCCATAAAGCAAGCTTATGGACTGATGTTTCTGATGTTCCTTCTTGCCATGGGCACCAGTTGTTTGCTCAACTCTTGGGAGACCACAGGTATCATCTTTTTCTATTGGTGCCTGAACCTTTGCTATTGTGCCAAACTCAAGCAGTATGCCATCATTGACGTATGCATCGTAGCTTTCGGCTTTGTATTGCGCTTATTGGCAGGTGGTGTCGCTACCCACATCATGCTGAGCAAGTGGATTGTATTGATGACCTTCCTCATCACCCTCTTCATGAGTTTTGCCAAGCGACGTGATGATGTTCTGCGCATGGAAAAGACAGGAGAAGCTCCTCGCAAGAATACCATCCGCTACAACCTCACGTTCATCAACCAAGCCATCACCATCACGGCTTCCGTCACATTGGTTTGCTACATCATGTACACCGTGAGTCCGGAAGTGATAGAAAACTTTCATACAGAAAACCTCTATCTCACGAGTGTATTTGTGCTCGTAGGACTGCTGCGCTATATCCAGATAGCGGTAGTCGATCAGAAGAGTGGTGACCCTACCAAGATTATTCTCCGTGACCGCATCACGCAGTTCATCGTCTTGGCTTGGCTCATCTCCTTCCTATTCTTGATTTATATTGTATAAACTACAAGATATAATTCTAAATTTTATTCATCAATTAATAAATGTACAATGAAAAAACTTTTTTGCCATACGCATATAAATGAAAAAAGCCCCACGCATTTGAGCATCGTTGAGAGGCTTGGTGGGAACTGACGCTGCAAATTTAGATAAAATTTTCGAATTATAAGCCAGTAGAATAAAAAACTTGAATG
>CAVKNU010000023.1:0-26428 GCA_963657465.1 Lachnospiraceae bacterium | reverse complement strand
GAGCGATGAGGCTTTGTTGCCATAGGGATAAAGCTTCGTTGCTAGTATGATATAATAACTCTATACGAACCCACCAGCAAAGTAGCTTCTTGCAATATAATAAGAAGGCTCATAGTAGGCGGAGCAGTTGTAGTTGTCGATGGTCTCGCAAATGTCGTGATTGTAAACTCGGATGATTCCATCGGCATAATCTTCCTCATCAAGCCTGGTCTGAAGGATGAGACGGCAATATACCTTTCCCATATCGAATGGAGTAGGGATATGAGGACATAGCTCAGAATCTACCTTGGTAATGTCAAAGTTACCTTCTTCCAGCAAGAAGTCATGAACCCAATCGTCCACCACTTGCAAGGGATTCTCGCAATGGCGTACGTCGGCTAGGGAAAGCTGGCGCACGAGATTCTTATAGCCCATCTTGTTGACCACATACTTGTTATGTTGCTTGACGTGTCTAGCCACACGCTCTATCATACTACAGATGAAGAACAAATCATTTTCGGTGATGTCTTCCTCTGGAAAAAACATATTCTTCATATCGTTGCCAGTCGTTTATAATGTATAATGAGAATGGTACTTGATGCAATCCAATGCCTTTTGGTTGCAGAAGACAATCTGATGGGTAGGATGCTTGAACTTGACGAGTGCCCAGAACGCCTCTCGGCTAATCTCGCCCGAAACAAAGTCTTCGATGAAGTTCCAAATAGTGTCGTCTGCCATCGGTCCTTCCACAATGTCATAATCATGTCGGATTCCTCTACGACAAGCTACTACAAAATCAAGCCATTCCTCTGTCATCTCTTTAAATATCTTGGTCTTGCATCCATCATATCCAAAGAATTCATACACATTGACCACGTGGTCGCCTCTCTTGGTTAATGCCCATTTCTTGGCTTGTCTCTCTAGGTTTGTACAATAAAATCCGTATCCGAAGTCTTTTTCGTAACCTCGGATACGGATGTCAGGATGTTCTACTATGACATTGCTGCCATGGTAAATGATGTTATCGCTCATTGGCTTTTTATGTTTGGTGTTGTTCTAATGCCTGCGAGCTTACGCCTTGTTAGCCAATGGTGCAGCCTGGGTATAGACTCTTGCGCCAAGCTCCTTGTCTAGCATGTAGAGGCCATAGCCGTTGTCCTTGATCATGCGAAGGTTGTCGATGATGTTCTGGGCGTTCTCCTCTTCCTCCACCTGTTCATCGACAAACCACTTGAGCATGCTCTGGGTGGCATAGTCGTTCTCCTGGGTGGTGAGGGCAAAGAGATTGTTGATGAGGGAAGTAACCTTCTGCTCGTGAGCCAAGGTTGACTCGAATACATCCAATGGATTCTCCCATGTGGTAGGAACGGCATCGATAGCCTTCAGCTCCACGTGACCGCCACGCTGGATGATGTAATTGAACATAATCTTGGCATGGTCTTGCTCCTCTTGGAACTGAACCTGAAACCAATTGCCCATACCTGGATTGCCGTTGGCATGGCAATATGCAGCCATAGACAAATATAGGTAAGCTGACCACAACTCTGCATTAATCTGGGCATTAAGAGCCTCTTCTACTTTCTTATTCAACATAGTCTTCTCAAAATGTTTAAAAGGTTGTACATGTTAGTGCTATATATAATAAGGTGGCATTACCGCCCTCTCATCCTAGCACATCGCAAAAATACATCTTTTATTTGGAACGACCAAATATCTTTGTAGATTTTCACCTTATTTATAAGGTCATTCTAATGGCCTTAGAAGTTCATTCCAAAGGTAGAACCGATGGCAAGTGTGTTCATCCATTCACCGCTATGCTTGCTATGGGAAGGCAAAAGATTGTAGTCGAGAAAGAACCGAATGCCATAACGCTCTTTCGCTTTATAGGAGATGGAGATGCCACTTCCGAATCCAACGCCACAGTTGCGAGGCACGATGGTGCCATCGGAAAGGGTCAACTTGTTGTAACTGACATAGCCTGCGAGCAACTTGCTTCCGATAAGCCATCTAGAGGTGAGGGGATAGGATATGTATGGACCAGCCATTGCTGTTACTGCATCAAATGTGTTGTCTTCGGCCGTCTTGTCGCCATTGGCATTGTTGTCTTTGTTTCCTTGGGAGTACTCAGGTCTTGCATTCGTAATGATATGTGTATTTGATACAGCGAACCGACCTCCTGCTCCAAAATAAGGGTTGAAGAAATAGGCTCCTTCGATACCTGCCGAACTGCCCGACGAGGTGCGAAACTCATAGCCTTCACTGATATCGTAGTGGCTTATCGGAATGTTCACGCCGAGATATAAGCCCCAAAATGAAGGCTTGTCCAAACGGGAGAACGTATCATCTTTGGCAAAATGTCGTACTCCTTTCTCCTTGAAGATGAGATCAGCAAGATAATAACCCACCTCGGTAGAGATGATGCCGATACCAGCACCAGTGAGCACATCACTGAGCCAATGCTTGTTGTTGGCGATACGCATGAGTCCTGTGCTAGTGGCAAAGGTGTAAGCGCCTATACCTATCCATGGACTTATATGTCCATACTCTTTGGTGAGCATGGTGGCGGTCATAAAGGCTGTGGCTGTATGGCCAGAAGGGAAGGAATGGTTGTCGCTTCCGTCTGGTCGCATTACTTGGGTGGTATGTTTCATCGACTGTACCACGCTTGACATGATTATCGCCGACAAGGCATCAGAGGCAATCATTCTGCCCCAGTCACTTCTATTTTCTACACCAAAGGCTTTCATACCCATCATGACGGCTGCCGGTATGTATTGGGTATAATTGTCGAATGGACGATGAAACTCTTTGGCATAGTCATTGCGAAGGCTTCGAAAATGGGTGTCTTCCCCTTTCATGATAAAGCCCGTCACGATGAGTGGTGCACCGACGAAAGACATCTGATAGAGCTTCGAGTCGGTGAAGTCTCGCTTTTCAATCTTAGCAAGGGTATCCGTTTCTATATCAGTAGAAACGAACTCTTCGGTAGAGGCTTTTGCTACTCCTAAACAGCAACTTAAAGCCAATGTCAATACCCATTTTTCTCTCTTCATACAGTTTTATATCTTACCTTATTATATTATAGCAAGCCAACGAGTTTGCGAGATGTAAACTAGTTGATGCTACTAAGCGAATGCAAAGGTACAAAATAAAATTGGGAGAAATTCTGAATATCTCCAATATTTCTGTTATAGGAAGCAAATCGTTACAATATTGTAACATCCATGATGCTTTCCTTATATTTGTGATGTTTTTCGTTCTTATCTTTGGGATTATCCGATATTTTGATTAATTTTGCATTATCTATAATTCAAATAGGAGGAAATAAAGATGAAACAAAAGAAAAGAACGATATGGATGGGGGTGGTGATAGGAGTAGCCATTCTTGTCATGGCAAGCTTATTGGGAGCAAGTTCCTATATGCTCAATTATTCGTTGGGCTATACGGAAAAAGACCGAAAGTCGGCTGATGCTCAGCGAGAACGTATCAGAGAGGAATGCCCATGGACGGTGGCTTGGATGGATTCTGTGTATCAGAATCATTGCGTAAAGGATACTTTTGTAGTGATGCCATCGGGGTATAAGGCTCATGCACTCTATCTCTATGCTCCACATGCCACAGCAAAGACAGCCATTGTGGTGCATGGTTATAAGGTGCGTGCTGAGGGAATGCTTCATATAGCTTATCTCTACAACCATGATTTCGGATATAATGTGCTCTTGCCTGATCTCTATGGGCATGGAGAGAGTGAGGGCGACCATATCCAAATGGGATGGAACGATCGGTGGGATGTCATCCGATGGTCGGAAATCGGCAATGAAATATTCTCTAAGAGTCTATCTCAGGACAAAACTGTAACCTTGAGAAATGGCGAACAAACAGAACAAGTGATTCATGGTATATCCATGGGAGCTGCAACAACGATGGCGGTATCGGGCGAGCAAACTCCAGATTATGTGAAATGTTTTGTGGAGGATTGTGGCTATACGAGTGTATGGGATGAATTTGAGGCACAGCTGAAAGATCAGTTTGGCTTACCTTCTTTCCCTCTTATGAATGCCACGAGCCAGCTATGCCGATGGAAATATGGATGGTCGTTTGCTGAGGCTCAACAGATAGAGCAAGTTCGCAAGAGTACCAAGCCGATGCTTTTCATTCATGGTGATAAGGATGACTTCGTGCCTTATCGAATGTTGCGTCCTCTCTATGAGGCAAAAACGCATGGCAAGAAAGCTATCTTCATAGCCAAAGGCTCAGAACATGCGATGGCTTATCGTGATCATCACCTAGAATATACAGAAGCCGTAAGGAATTTCATTAACAATTAAATATTATACAAAAATGCTAATAGATTTTGAAAAGATTGCCGAGGCTCATTTGGAGGGCTTCAAGGGTGGCAAAGGAAAACTTGACACTCGTAACTATGTGGATGACAAAGTGAAAATTATGTATTCCACACTTCGTCCAGGTGCTTCTTCTGGGCTCCATACCCATGAGGGAAACTGTGAGATTGTGTATGTGGTAAGCGGTACTGCAACTTTCCACTATGATGATACTGTAGAAGAAGTTCATCAGGGACAAGTACATTATTGTCCGATGAATCATTCTCACTATATGGAGAATTTGACAGATCATGATTTGGTGTATCTTGCTATTGTGCCAGAGCATCACTAAAAAAGAATAAGAAAAGTTCGCAAAGCTATAGGTTGTACTTTGCGAACTTTTCTTATATTTATTTCACGTATCTCAAAATCTCTTTACTCTCTCTCCCTTGTTTGGCTGGGAGTGGCATGAATCCCTCTGTGAGTCCAGTCTTGTCTGTCATGGCTTGGAATACGGAAGCTGCATAGTTGGAAAGCTTGAGTTTAGCAAGCTCTTGGCAAATAGCATCTTCATCGTAATCGTCGGCATATAGAAGTGTGTTTAAATCGTCAAGATATTTTTGAGGGATATTTTTGTGTGGCATACGACTCTGTATCTGCATAATCTGAGCGATGATGGTATTGTGAGTCTGTGTGGCTATCATCTCTGCTTTTTTGTATTCGAAGTTGGAGAGGGTCGTGTCATTGATGGTCTCCCAGTCTTCTTGCATCGTACTTTCTGAGGTGAGATGACTATATCCGAAATAGCGAATGAGGGAGATGTTCTTATTCCAATCCAACTTGACGAGGTATTCCCTTTCCATTGGCGTAGTAGCAATGATGCAATTTGCTTTCTTGTACATCGTTTCTTGATAGACCGATGTTTGTAAGCGACGCATGAGATAGGGATGCTTGCGATTTCTTTCAGAGATGTCGCCTAGTGGACAAACGATGTATGGGATACCCATTTTTCTCGATTTGCGAGCCAATTGAGCACCCTGCATTGTCCATGCTCCCACTATCAATACAAGATCTGCATCCACCAACGAATGAGTAATATCAAACTTTTGGTTGAGCGCTTCTATGTAAGGAAGATACATCTTCAGTAACTTTTTCCCCTTGGAAATGAACAAATATACTTTCATCGCTTGTCTTGTTATTATAATTTGTGACTTGTGAAATCATTCTTGTCTGCTCGCCAATAACGAATCTTATTGGCAAGGTTGCGCCAAATAATGCCATACTCATAGAATGGCAGTTTGATCATGGAAATATCATCATCAAAATGTCGAATGGCTTTGTGGGCAATCACCATGCGAAGAACAAAGAGCAAGAGGAAGGCAAAGCCTGCACATCCTGCCAATATCCAATTCTGCGTGGTGATGGCGTATGCTGCCACTGCGATAGTGGCGATGAGACAAAGATGTGGCAGTAAGTGGTCGAAGAACATCAATGTGCGCATCGACATGACTCTTGTCAACGACTTACGTGAAGCCTGTAGGTATAGGCTGGCATTGTGCCAAGACTTATTGGTTGGCTCATCATGCATAAGCCAGGCATTGCAATCGAGTTCTACGGCAGTATTACCTGGTTGGGCATATTTGTTGACCAAAAAGTCGTATTCGCCACGAACGTATTCCAGATTGCCTTGGTAACCTTGCTCATTCATGAAGTCGCTCTTGCGAAAGGCTACGTTTGGCATGTGTGAACGATAACCATAGGAATGTTGAGCACGGCGAAGAAGATAAAAGGCTTTGCGAATATTTTCAAAACGGCGTACACCTTTAGTCTCTTCGTCCAAACCTACATATCCCAATACTAGATGATTAGGCTCTTGACATTGTGCAGCCATAGCAGTGAGCCAATGCTCATTGGTAGGGTGGCAGGTTGGTTCGGTCAGGATGATCCATTCATGTTTGGCTGCTTTTACACCGAGGGTGATTTGTAATTTCTTGCGACTCATGTAGCGAGAACTTTCAGGAATGTAGGTGTAATACAGATGTGGATTCTCCGCAGCTGTACGTTTTAGAAAGTCTATGGTTTCTCTATCAGTGCTTTGACAAACTACGATAACTTGGTAGTCTGCAGCATATTGTTGTTGAAGAAACATGGGAAGGTTTCTCTCTAGTTCAGAAAGATTGTCGTGAGCAGTAATTAAAATAGTGATAGGATTGCTCTTCGAAGAGCTTTCTGATGTTTGTTCCTCAGAATCGATTGTCTCAGGAAAACGCAATGAGCGCAGGAATGGGTTTATCAGCGAACCTAGAATCGCTAATACCACCACTACTGCGCCAATTATGATAGTTGTCAAACTTATTGTTATCATTTTTTCTCTCGTAAATATATGGGAGAAAGGTAGAATCGTGAAACTCTTCTATCCCTAACTCCCAGACTCTAACCTTTTTATAAGTCTTCGGTGATGTATCCTTTAGGCAATTGGCGGCAGTTGTATTGGCTCGCCATAATCTCACCATACGCTCCAGCAGAACGGAGAGCTATCAAATCACCACGATGAGTCTTGTTTAAGTCAATGGCTTTGCCAAAGACGTCACTTGATTCACATATTGGTCCCACCACATCGTATGTCTCAATAGGCTCGTCGCTAGAAATGTTTTCTATCTTGTGATAAGCCTGATAGAGGGCTGGACGAATAAGATCGGTCATACCGGCATCGACGATGGCAAATTGTTTGGCTGTACCTTGTTTGATGTAGAGGGTTCGAGTAATGAGACTACCCATTTGTCCCACGATTGCGCGTCCTAATTCAAAGTGTAGCTTCTGACCGTTGCGTAATTTCAAGAATTTGGCATAGGTGTCAAAGTAAGCTTTGAAGTCAGGGATTGGTACTCGGTTAGGATGTGTATAGTCAATGCCTAAGCCACCACCAACATTGATGTTCTTAACCTCAATATGATGCTTTTCCAACTGGTCTTGCAAATCATTGATTCGGTTGCAAAGAGCCTTGAAGTCATCCATCTCAAGTATCTGACTACCAATATGGAAATGTAAGCCTAAGAACTTAATATTCTTCATGTTGGCAGCCTCTTCGATAACACTCTCCATATCACGCATAGCGATACCAAATTTATTTTCTGCAAGTCCCGTTGTGATGTTGGCATGAGTGTGTGCCCCTACGTCTGGATTGATGCGGAAGCATATTTGCGCAATCTTATTCTGCTTCTCAGCGAGTTCGTTGATGATTTCTAGTTCCGGGATACTTTCTACATTAAAGCAGAAAATGCCTTTCTCCAGTCCGAGGTTTATCTCCCAATCGCTTTTTCCAACACCTGCATATACTATTTTGTTGGCAGGGAAACCTGCATTAATTGCAGCCTGAATTTCACCTCCACTTACGCAATCGGCACCCAAACCTGCCTGACAGATGATGTTGAGCACTTTGGGATTGGCATTGGCTTTTACAGCATAATGGACTTCGAACCCTTCATGTTTGCTTACTTCCTCATTGATGGCTTTCAATGTTTGACGAAGCACATTGGTATCATAATAGTAGAATGGAGTTCGTATCTCCTGAAACTTATCTATAGGAAAAATCCCTTTCATTGCTTAGTTAAATTAGAATTTAGAAATTGAAATTAGGAATGGGGATGCATCTTTCAGGGTAGGAAGAGGCATATCCCATTTCTAATAGACAATTTCTCGTTGATTAATTATTTATCGAACAGTTGTTGGCTTAAGTTCTGCAGAGCCTGCTTCTTGTCTTTCTCCTTGATGAGGAAGGAAATGTTATAGTTGGAGCCACCGTAAGAAATCATGCGCACAGGAATGTTCTTCATTGCATCTGTTGCAAGCGTTTCAAAGCCGACATTGCTCCAATCCAAGTCGCCAACTACACAAATGATACACATGTCAGAATCAACTGTTACAGTGCCATATTTCTTCAGCTCGTTTACGATGTCGTTCAAGTGAGCATCATTATCGATACTCATGCTAACACCTACTTCTGAGGTGGCAATCATATCAATAGGGGTTTGGTAGCTTTCGAAGATTTCAAATACCTTGCGCAAGAAACCTGTGGCGAGCAACATTCGGCTACTCTTGATCTTGATGGCGGTAATGTTGTTCTTAGCTGCGACTGCCTTGATTTTTCCACGTACAATTACGTTGTCGATAATGGTTCCGTCAGCCTTTGGGTCCATTGTGTTCTTCAAACGAACAGGGATACCGGCATATTTAGCTGGCTGAACACAAGTAGGGTGGAGAATCTTAGCTCCGAAGTAAGCCAACTCTGCAGCTTCCTCAAAGTTTAATTGACGAACAGCCTCTGTGTGCTCAACCACACGAGGGTCATTGTTGTGCATACCATCGATGTCAGTCCAAATCTGAATCTCATCAGCAGGAAGAGCTGCACCAATGAGAGATGCTGTATAGTCACTTCCACCACGCTGTAGGTTATCTACTTCGCCATATGCGTTGCGACAGATAAAACCTTGTGTGATGTAAATTTGGTAGCCTTGGTTCTCTTCCATGATAGCACCGAGTTTCTCCTTGATATATTGTGGGTCTGGCTCAGCATTCTTGTCTGTACGCATGAAGTCTAAAGCATTGAGCAATATCGCTTTTATACCTTGTTCCTTCAAGTAGTTTACAACCATGTTGGTACTCATTATTTCACCTTGGGCAACGATGCTCTTCTCCTCGAAAGAAGTAAAGAGATCCTTGGTGAATGAGCGAAGATAGTCGAACTCACCATGCAAGAACTCACGTGTGGTTTTCTTCATCTCATCGGTAGAGTAGAGCTCTTCCACGTGTTGCATGTATTTTTTCTCCAAGTTGTTGATTACCTCGTTGGCGCCTTCTGGGTTTTTCTTGTAGAGATAGTCGGAGATCTCAACGAGTGAGTTTGTTGTACCGCTCATCGCAGACAATACGATGAAAGTTGGTTCACCTGATTCTGTAATCAAAGAGGCTACTCCCTTCATGCGCTCTGGTGAGCCTACGGAAGTTCCTCCGAATTTCATTACCTTCATAGTCGTAATATTTTATTAAAATTATAAATTGCAAAATTAATTTTCCTCTCCATCTTCTGTGAGGTCGATGTGATTGTATTCTTTTGTCACATCGTAAAGCACCCCGTCTTTGCAGCGGTACACAATACCAGGAAATTTATCGAGCATAGGTATGTTGTGTGTGGTCATCACGACTGCGGTGCCTTGCTTCGTGATATTTTTCAGTAAGCTCACGATATGACTCGCTGTTTCTGGGTCGAGATTTCCCGTCGGCTCATCTGCAATGATTATCTTGGGAGTATTGAGTAGGGCACGGGCGATAGCTATACGTTGCTGTTCACCGCCAGAGAGCTCATGAGGCATTTTGTCGATTTTTTCACTCATGCCAACCTCGTTAAGCACTTCTTCTATGCGCTTCTCTATGTCTTTCTTGCCTTTCCAACCTGTAGCCTTGAGTACAAACTCGAAGTTTTTGCGGACAGTGCGGTCGTGGAGTAACTGGAAGTCTTGGAATATAATGCCTAGTTCCTTGCGCAAGGCAGGAATCTCCTTACGTTTGATAGTTTTGAGGTCTCTACCAAGAATCTCTGCCTTTTCAGTTTCTCCCTCCACTAGGTCGAGCTCACAATAAAGTGTCTTCAGCAAGGAACTCTTACCTGAGCCTACCTTGCCAATCAGATAGGTGAATTCACCTTCGTCCACATGGAATATTACATCCTTGAGTACGCACTTGTCGGCTTGGTATATGCTTACGTTTTGATAATCTATTAGCATTTTATTTTTGTTTTTGTTTACATAATGTTATTCCGTTGTCGTTTATAAAACGAAGTTTGGTGGAAATTATTTCATTTCTCCCTTACTCTTTGCTATGCGACGCTTTTTGTCCCACTCAGGATCGTGGCGCATTTGGAGCTCCTTGACAACGTCTTCGATTCTCAATCCCTTGCTGGTGAGCAATACGATGAGGTGATAGAGAAGGTCTGAGGATTCATAAATGAGTTTCTTGTTGTTGCCGTTTGTTGCTTCGATAATCGTCTCAACTGCCTCTTCTCCAACTTTTTGTGCCATTTTGTTAACACCTTTCTTGAAAAGACTTGTCGTGTAACTACCTTCTGGCATTTCCTCATGACGTTTGTTGATGAAGTCTTGCAGCTCAGAGAGAAAAAGAATAGGGTTTAATTCATTCTCTTCGCCCCAACAAGTATCAGTACCTTTGTGGCAGGTAGGTCCTTCTGGATGTACTTTCACCAAGAGTGTATCCTGGTCGCAGTCGTTCTGAATGCTCACAAGGTTTAGAAAATTGCCTGATGTCTCGCCTTTTGTCCAAAGGCAATTGCGAGAACGGCTCCAGAAAGTTACTTTTCGGGTCTTTATGGTCTTATCATATGCGTCCTTGTTCATGAATCCCAACATCAAGACATTCTTGGTTACGGCATCTTGGATGATGGCAGGAACAAGTCCACCCATTTTGTTGAAATCTATTTCCATTATTTTTATATTTATTTTTTTATATTCTAACGTTGATACCTTCTTTTCTTAGGTATCTTTTGAGGTCTGGGATGGCAATTTCTCCAAAGTGAAAAACACTTGCAGCAAGTGCTGCGTCCGCTTTGCCGAGAGTAAAGGCATCACGGAAATGCTCCATCTTTCCTGCACCGCCTGATGCGATAATAGGGATGCTGACTTCTTCGGCTAGGTGAGCGAGGGCTTGGTTGGCAAATCCTTGTTTTACGCCATCATGATTCATACTTGTGAAGAGAATCTCGCCTGCGCCTCGGTCGGCAACTTCTTTAGCCCAATCAAACAAACCTAATTCTGCTCGTTCACGTCCACCTTTTACATAGCAATGCCATCCGTCATTATCGAGTCGGGCATCAATGGCGCATACACAAACTTGTGAACCATAATGGTTGGCTATTTCATTGATAAGTTCAGGGTGTCGAATGGCGGCACTATTGATGCTAACTTTGTCGGCACCAGCATTGAGCAAGCGCTCTACATCTTTCAACTCGTTGATACCTCCACCAACGGTAAACGGAATATTGATTTCTGCAGCGACACGAGTTACCATGTCTGTAAAGGTCTTGCGTTCTTCAAAACTTGCTGTGATGTCGAGAAACACAAGTTCGTCAGCTCCTGCATCGCTATAAGCCTTACCAAGTTCTACAGGATCTCCCGCACTTCTGAGGTTCACGAAATTTGTACCCTTAACAGTCTCGCCATTTTTTACGTCAAGACAAGGAATAATTCGCTTAGCCAAACCTTTGTTATGTTTTAGTTCAACCATATTCTCTTCAATGTTTGAATTCTTTTCTTCTTTTACTTTAGATAAGTGTTAGATTTGTTATTTATTGCCGAATTTTCAATCTTTCACTTAAAAGAGTTCTTCCACTTTAATTTTTCCTTCATAGAATGCCTTGCCGAAAACCACTGCTGGAATGCCTGCTGCATCGAGAGCTCTGATGTCTTCATTGCAAGACACGCCGCCCGAAGCGATAAGGTGCAATTGAGGATAGGTTGCCATAATCTCTTTATAGAGCTCGAGGGCAGGCCCTTGTAAGGTGCCATCCTTGCTGATTTCTGTGCAGAGTACGTTCTTAACACCTTTATCTATATATTGTTTGAGAAAGGGAAGGAGATCTTCCGAAGAATCCTCTTTCCATCCATTGATAGAAATCTTTCCATTTCGAACATCTGCACCAAGAATCATTTTCTCCGCACCATATTTCTCTATCCATTCTAAGAAAAGCTCAGGATTGGTAACGGCAATGCTGCCCACTGTCACCATTGATGCACCTGCGGCAAAAGCTTTCTTGATGTCTTTTTCTGTCTTGATTCCGCCACCGAAATCAACAATAAGTGAAGTCTCAGTGGTAATGGCTTTCAAAACGTTATCATTGACGATATGCTTGGATTTCGCACCATCTAAATCAACTACATGGAGTCGCTTAAATCCTAGTTGCTCAAAGTGCTGAGCAACCTTGACGGGATTGTCGTTATAGACTTTTTTTTGGTTGTAATTGCCTTTTGTGAGGCGTACGCACTGACCGTTGATTAAGTCGATGGCTGGAATTAATTCTATCATAATGGGTATAAATTATAGTTTCTATAACTCCAAGAAGTTCTTTAAAATTTGTTCTCCTATTTTCCCACTCTTCTCTGGATGGAATTGACAAGTGTAGAAGTTGTCTTTATGCAGTGATGCACTATATGGGAGAATGTAATCGGCAGTGGCGATAGTATCTTCACATAGTGGCACATAGTAACTATGTACGAAATAGGAGTAGGGGTGTTGTAGGGATTCTTCTGCAGTATTTGGTAATATAACTTGATTTCCTAAACCTTTGTAGAGGTTGGTTCTTAAGTCATAAATCTCATTCCATCCCATGGCTGGTACCTTGTCCTCGTGTCTTTTAGGTTGAAAACGTTTTACGTCAATATCAAAAACACCTATACAATTAACATCGCCTTCTTCTGAATGACGACATAATAACTGTTGTCCTACGCAAATGCCAAGAACGGGTTGAGTAAGATGTTTGATAACTTGGTCTAGTTGATGAGCTTTAAGATATTCCATAGCTTCTTTTGCCTGACCTTGCCCTGGAAAGAGTACACGGTCAGCTTTTTGAAGCGTTTCTGCATCGTCTGTAAGAACAGGATTGATTCCCAGACGTGTTATGGCGTTGACTACGGAATATATATTTCCTGCGTTATATTTTACAATCGCTACATCCATTAACTTTGTTTTTTAAGTTTACAGATGCAAAGATACATATTTTCTTTCAATCAAAAGAAAATATTAGCAAAAAGATTGCAAATAATGCGATAATTCTTTCAGATAGTAAGTGAAAATAAGTTTTTTATTCGTCTTTATTATCTGCGGTGCGTAAAATAATAGAGGTGGCACCGATAGTAAAAAGAGTTCCGTCTTCGATAACACGACGTTCTCTGTCACCTAAAATTTCATTATCCACGAAAGTTCCTGTATAGCTAGGACCATCGCGAAGTACATATTTCAACTTCCCTTTCTTGTCGCGGCTTACATTGATAACACAATGGTTCATGTCAATGCTCGGATCAACAGTCTCGATAGGGCAGTTTATGCCACTATTCTTCATATAGCGACCAATGACATTGTCGCCCATTTGGAGAGGGATGACTTGCTTGTATGCAAATACGTTTTCTATAACAACGATAGAGCCAACACCATTTTCATTGGCATTTTCATCCAAAACCTCTTCCTTGCGAGTCTCACGAAGCTTAGATACACCCATGCGGATGCCAAATTGCTTGTTGCAATTTGGACATACAAAAACAAGACTTTGACCAGCTTCATATTGCTTTTCATCAAAGGTGATGAAATTATCGCATTTTGGACAACGTACTCTTTTCATGTTATTCTTTTACTTTTGTAATCCACCCATCAGTGAAAGCCTCGTTGCCATGGAGCTTGTTGAGGGCTGCGTAGGCTTCATTCTCAGACGCATAAGTACCGTAAATCACCTTTACGTTGGAGCTGGTGATCAATACCTTTGTGTCCTTGAAACCTTTTGCTTGCAGATGCTCTGCATAAGTTGCAGCGTTGCGCTTAGTGACGCGACTTGCCAATACAATGCTGTAATATGGCTTTGCTTCACTGAGTTCTTGGCTTTCTTCTACATTTTCTTTTATCTGAAGAGTTGCTGTCTCTTGTTTCTCTTCATCGTCAACCTCTGAGCTTTTGCTATGGGGCATGTCTTTAGGCATCATGATACGAGTAAGTAAGCCCGTGTCAATTTGGCTTTTCTGCACATAAGGACGCTCAAGAGGTGTGGAGAGCGCAAAGAAGGCAATAATGGCGATGCAAGCTGCAGCCATATTGCGCAAAAGGCTCTTTTTGATTTGTATAAACTCGGCGCTATTTCCTTCCTCTTCCTCTTTGTCATACAAAGCAGTAAGGGGCTGAGAGGCAGCCTTCACAGTCTCATCTTTCTCTATCGGCTTCTTCCCTTGTGCAATTGGTGAAGGTGCAATTCCTGCTTCTTGGCTCATTTCAATAGTTGTGGCTATTGGAGCCATTTGTGCAAGAGGCTTCATGTCAAAACCTCCTAGACCATAGAATTCTGGTGTGAGAATACCTGCCTCGCAAGGCTCGAATGAGTAATTCCCATTTTCGTTGAGATAAAGGATGCCAATATCATTGAGCTCATACTTACCTGTACCTTCCAATTGCTGACGAATCTCTGCCACTTCTTCGGCAATGCGACTAAGTGCTTCAGGGTAGCTGATGTCGTATGCTTCTACGTATGATTGTGCCAAGAGAGAATCGTTTATCTTGAGTTGTGAATTAAAGCCAATAGTTCTTAGCGGTGGCAAAAACATGTTGTCTCTGCCATCGTAACGTGCATCTACATGATGAGCCATGAAGCCTCCAAAGTCAGGGACTATCACACAATCGTTGCTCAACAGTAGTATCTCGATATGTCTTTCTAGTTCATTCACGAGTGCAAAGGTAGTGTTTTTTTTCAAATTGACCAACTATTTAAGACAAAAAAAACTTAGAAATGATAAAAAGGTTTATTTGTTTTGGTATTACGTAAAAAAGTATTATCTTTGTCGCTAAATATAAAAAGGTGTATAGTAATGAGATATACAGAGACAGAAATCAAAGGTGTTTGGATCATCGAACCTAAAGTGTTTGACGATGCACGCGGATATTTCTTTGAAGCTTGGAAGCAAGCTGATTTTGATGAGCATATAGGACGGCATGTAGAATTCATCCAAGATAATGAATCGAAGTCGATTTATGGCGTACTTCGTGGACTTCATTACCAGAAAGGTGAGTTCTCGCAGGCAAAGTTGGTGCGTGTCATCAAGGGTAAGGTGCTTGATGTAGCTGTTGATATCCGTAAAAGCAGTCCTACTTTTGGTAAATATGTGGCTGTGGAGTTGAGCGATGAAAACAAGCGCCAGCTCTTTATACCTCGTGGCTTTGCCCATGGATTCTTGGTGTTGAGCGAAGAGGCAATCTTTACCTATAAGGTGGATAATGTTTATGCTCCTCAGCAGGAGGCTAGTATCAAGTGGGATGATGAGACTATTGCTGTGAAATGGCCAATAGGAACAGCAGAGGTACTTACTTCTGAAAAAGATTTATTGAAAGCTGTTTCTTTACTGGAAGCAGAGGTCTTCGACTAATGTTTATAATATTTTTGAATGAAACGTTCTTTGTTCATAGTGTCATTGGGATGCTTGTTGGTGTTAATTGGATGTGGTAGAAAGGGTGGGAAAGAAATCACCTTTGAGGAAGATACTGCAGCCAAAAAAATGCTGCAAGGTGTTTGGTTGAATGATGATGAGGACGATGTCGCCTTCCGAGTGAAGGGTGACACCATTTATTACCCTGATTCAACGAGTCAGCCAACTTATTTCTATATTATTTCAGATACGCTTGTGATGAAAGGTGCTAATGAGGTGAGGTATCCTATCATAAAACAAGCGACACATCTCTTTGAATTTAAAAATTCAAATGGCGACCTCGTGAAGTTGGTTAAAACACAAGACGCTTCTTATCTGAAGCAATTTCAACAAGAACATCCTGTGTCTTTGAATCAAAATACCCTTATTAAGCGTGACACCGTTGTCAGTGAGGGAGAAAATAAATATCATTTGTATGTACAGGTGAACCCTACTACTTATAAGGTGTATAAGAGTTCTTATAATGATGATGGCGTGGAAGTAGATAATGTTTATTATGACAATATTGTGAATCTAAATGTTTTCCATGGTGCTACGAAAGTCTTTTCTCGTGACTTCCATAAGGATGACTTTGATAAGAAAGTTCCTGCTTCTTTTCTCCGTCAAGCTATCTTGAGTGATGTGGTTTTCGATAAGATAGATAAGGAGGGTATTCACTATTTGGTTATATTGGCGTTGCCTGATAGCTCATTGAGTTATCAAGTAAAGATTACCGTTTCGTTTAATGGTCGTTTGAAGATATATTCAGTAGAAGCTTGATGCTTTCTAGTTTGAAAATATAAAAGGCTAGCCGAAGTTTGTTTGGCTAGCCTTTTTTCGAATATATATGAATAGAGTTCTCTTTGATAAAGATTCTTTTTAATTGAGGAATCCTAACAAGGCTCCTGCTGCAACAGCCGAACCTATGACACCTGCCACATTAGGTCCCATGGCATGCATGAGCAAGAAGTTGTGGCGGTCGTATTCCAAACCTAGGTTGTTGGAGATACGGGCACTCATAGGCACTGCGCTTACTCCAGCATTACCAATCAATGGATTGAGCTTTTTGCCCTTAGGCAAGAACAGGTTCATCAACTTCACGAAGAGAATGCCACTTGCGGAGGCAATGATGAATGCCAAGGCTCCGAGGGCGAATATCTTGATGGTGTTGAGTGTCAAGAACTCCGATGCCTGTGTAGAGCAACCCACTGTCAGACCGAGCAACATGACGACGATGTCATTGAGACTGCTTCCTGCAGTCTTGGCAAGTCTTGTGGTTTTGCCGCTTTCCTTCAAGAGATTTCCGAAGAAGAGCATACCCAACAAAGGAAGACCACTTGGTACGATGAAGGTGGTGAGCAACAAGCCAATGATAGGGAAGAGTATCTTCTCGGTTTGGCTGACTTGGCGAGCTGGCTTCATCTTGATGACACGTTCTTTCTTGGTGGTGAGCAGGCGCATCAATGGAGGTTGGATCACTGGCACCAATGCCATATAAGAATAGGCACAAACAGCGATGGCTCCCATGAGGTTAGGACTCAACTTGCTTGATAGGAAGATGGCGGTAGGACCATCTGCACCACCAATAATGGCAATACCTGCGGCTTGGTTAGGTTCGAAGCCGAGAGCCAAGGCTATCATGTAAGCACCGAAAATACCAAACTGGGCGGCGGCTCCGATAAGAATCAACTTTGGATTGCTGAGGAGTGCAGAGAAGTCGGTCATAGCACCGATGCCTAGGAAGACGAGTGGTGGATACCATCCTTGTTTCACTCCTTGGTAGAAGATGTTGAGTACGGAGTTGTCTTCGTAGAGACCGATTTCCAGTCCTGCGTCAGCACGGAAAGGGATGTTGCCAAGGATGATGCCGATTCCGATAGGTACGAGGAGCAATGGTTCGAAGTCTTTCTTGATGGCAAGCCAGATGAAGATGGCTCCCACCACAATCATGATAAGGTTTCCTGCCGTAGCATTGGCAAAACCTGTATAGGTCAGGAATTCATGAAAGTTCTGTATGATAAAGTCTGTAAATCCCATAAGCTTATTTATTTAATGGTTACAAGTGTATCACCTTCCATCACGGCATCACCTTTGTTGACATTGATGCTGGCAATGGTACCTGCGGTTTCTGCTTCGATATTATTCTGCATCTTCATGGCCTCAAGGATAACGACCGTGTCTCCGACATTGACTTTATCTCCCACCTTGACCTTGATGTCATTGATGGTGCCAGGAAGTGGAGCCACTACAGGCTTACCGCCTGCTGTAGGCTGACTTGCTGGTTCTGGTGAAGCCGATGCGCTAGAGGTTGCAGAGTTCGAAGGGGTAGTATCTTCACTCTTCGTGCTTGCTCCTTCACCTTCGATGCGGAATTTTTGTTTGCCAGCCTTTACAGGTTGTTTCATTTCTACTTCAAAGGGGATGCCGTTAACGGTTACATTGGCGATGTTGCCTTCTATATCTTGGATTTCTACTTCGTAATCCACGCCTTTTACTGTATATTGATATTTTGCCATAGTTCTTTGTTTTATAGAATTATAATATGATAAATCTTGTGTTCTTGCTTACAGACAGTTTGTCTTGTTGTTGAAGGTTGGTGCATTCCATCGAGTTTGCTTTGGCTTGATGGTAATGATGCCTGGCTCGACATCGTGCACATCTTCTAGGTAATCTTGCAAAGCGAGTGAGATAACTGCTATATAGATTTCCTTGTCAATACCTTTGGTTTCCAATCCGTCCTTTAGCATCACGTTTGTCTTATGCCCAATTTCGGTTGTGATTTCAACTGTTTTCTTTCCTGTCCTATATAATAAGGTAGCATGGCGTTCTGTAGCTTTGGCAATGCGTTGCTTGTGCTTCATATATGCACCGAAAAGCCAGAAGAAAACGAAGAGGAGAGCAAGGCAGGAGAAGACGATGCCCATTGCCAAGACGGCAATACCAAAACCATGAGGGTCAGTCTTCTTTAGCATCTGTGGCTTGCTGAGTCCTGTGCCTTGTGGGAGGTAGCCTGGGGTTGTATATGGAGTGTCTGTTACCTTCCATGTTTTGAAATTGTTCCAAAGTGCATATGTGTTGTCAGGTTGGAGGCGTGGCAAACTGACAGAATCAATGAGATCTATAGCGTTGCCATCATATAGACCTATCCAGCCATTGTTGGATAGTCCGAGTGCAAGATGGAAAGGCTCGGTGTCGTTGTTGTGCACTGATTTGACAAGTTGCATGTCGTCATCGTTCCATCCCGAAAGAATCCAAAATGCTTTATCATAGATAATGATGCTTTTCTTTCCTGCCAAGTTTGTCCTTGGCTCATTGTTAGGCAGAGGGCACATTAGTTTACGACGTTCCTCTGGCGACATCTTTTTATTAAGAACTCGTCGGTCTGTAGTCAAGAACATGCCACGAACGTTGTAAGTTGTAAACGAGGTGTTGGACAGTTCCACCCACGGCTTATGTTTGCCGTACTCATCCACGATGCTTGTACGGTTGTCCGTCATCACTTCCGTTATTCGGATGCTTTTCGCCCCTTGTGCCCAAGCGGACAAAGAGGTTATGACGAGCATACTAAATATGATTCCCAATTTCTTCATATGCTTCTAACGTTTTTTAGAGTTGTTGTTTTTAGGTTGCCCCAAAGGTACAAATAAAATCGGAAACGGCAATAAAAATACTGCACAATTTTTCTTCTTTGTGCAGCATTTTTATACTTTCGAAATATATTTTGACTAAAAGTTATAGATTGAAAGAAAAATAGGACATTGGAGCGAATCCAATGTCCTATCATTTATGAGTTGCAAGAGATTTGCTTTTTCAATTCTCATATTTGTCATCCACAGAAGAATAGTACGACTATCTGTGCCGAGAATATTCTGAGGAACATACTCAATGGATATACGGTAGAGTAACCCACGGCTGGAGCTTCCTTTGAACAAGAAGCGTTGGCGTAAGCCAATGCAGGTGGGTCGGTGTAAGTACCTGCTAGCATACCCATGATGGTGAAGTAATTGAACTTGAACTTCAGGCGAGCGATGGTTCCGATGATAAGAATAGGTATGATGGTAATTAAGAAACCTGTATATACATACTTAATACCATCACCTTGTGCCACTGTCTCCCAGAAACCTGCACCAGCCTTGATTCCGACACTTGCAAGGAACAGTACCAATCCAATCTCTCGAAGCATCATGTTCGCCGAAGTAGTCGTATAGGTGACCAACTTGAAGTGATAACCGAAACGGCCAATCAAGATGGCAATGATCAATGGACCACCTGCGATACCCAACTTCAAAGGCACTGGCATACCAGGGATGGCGAATGGAAGGCTACCGAAGATGATACCCACCATGATACCGATGAAGATAGTAGCGATGTTAGGAGCATCGAGACGCTTGATAGAGTTACCCATCATCTCTGCCACACGGTTTACATTCTCCTCAGGACCTACCACCAAGATTCTATCACCTACATGGAAGTGGTGGTTACGACCTGCGAAGATGTCCATGCCCTGACGAGAGATACGAGTCACATTGACACCATATACACTAGAGAAGTGCATCTTGCCCAAGGTCTTACCGTTCATCTCTGGGCGTGTTACAATGATACGTTTACTAACGAAATGCTCCACCTTCTCGTCTTTCTTGCGGTCCCATTCTGCTTCAATCTCAGGACCGATGAATGCCTTGATAGCTTCAGCGTCAGCTTCAGCGCATACGATGAGTAATTCATCGCCTACCTCGAAGACTGTTTTACTGTTAGGGATGCTTACTTCTCCATTATGGAGGAGGCGAGAGCATACGATGTCGCGGTTCAAGAACTCAGAAACCTCACGCAATGTGCGTCCTGCGATGTAAGCATTCTCCACGCGAAGGTGCATGTTGTGTGCTTTGGCATGAGGGTTGGCTGCATCTTCCATGTTCAGTTTCTCTTCCTCTTCAGCTGTATCTACACGGCAGATGTACTTGATGAGGATGGTGGCGCCGATGATACCTACCACACCGAGTGGATAAGCACATGCATAACCATTGGCGATGCTAGGAGCACCATTAGGAAATACACTGAGCAATGCTTCGTTGGCAGCACCAAGACCTGGCGTATTGGTTACAGCACCGTAGAGCGTACCAACCATCATTGGTAGGTTGTTGGGGTTGCTAGTATCAAAGAAAAGATAATAGCATGCGAACATCACGCATACATTGAGGAAGATGGCTGCCGTGGAGAGCAGGTTGAGCGTGACACCGCCTTTCTTGAAACTTTCAAAGAATCCAGGACCTACCTGGAGACCTATCATGAAGACGAAGAGAATCAATCCAAAGTCTTGCACGAAAGTCAGAATCTCTTTTGGGGCAGTAAACCCCACATGTCCGGCTAAGATACCTGCAAAGAGTACGAATGTGACTCCTAGCGAGATACCGCCAATTTTAATCTTACCTAAATACACGCCCACGGCAATCACAATTGCATAGAGTAGGGCGATGTGTGCCACCGATTCGGTGTTGGTAAAAAGGTTTATAATCCAATCCATTTATATTTATTTTAAAGAATGGTTTTTAGATATTAGATAAACTGAAAAATCGAGGACACCGATTATGATGCCCCCGACTCTTTATGCGGAAATATGTGAAACTTACTTTTCGATAGCTGCTACACCTGGCAATACCTTACCCTCGATAGCCTCAAGGAGAGCACCACCACCTGTAGAGATGTAAGAAACCTGATCAGCCAAGCCGAACTTGTTGATGCAAGCTACAGAGTCACCACCACCGATGAGTGAGAATGCACCTTCCTTAGTTGCCTCAGCGATAGCGTCTGCGATAGCCTTAGAACCACCAGCGAAGTTGTCGAACTCGAATACACCAGCAGGACCATTCCAAAGAATTGTCTTAGCGCCCTTGATAGCTGCAGCAAATGCCTTGCGAGTATCAGGACCTGCGTCCATACCTTCCCATCCGTCAGGGATGTTGTTAGATGGGCAAACCTGTGTATTGCAATCGTTCTTGAAGTCGTCGCCACAGATTGAGTCTGTACCGAGAACGAGGTTTACACCATTCTCTTTAGCCTTCTTGATAACATCGAGAGCTACATCGAGCTTGTCATCCTCGCAGATAGACTTACCGATCTTACCACCCTGAGCCTTTGCGAATGTGTAAGTCATACCACCACAGAGAATCAAGTTGTCAACCTTTGTCAAGAGGTTCTCAATGATACCAATCTTGGTAGAAACCTTAGAACCACCCATGATAGCTGTGAATGGGCGCTTGATGTTGCCAAGTACTGCATCAACAGCCTTAACCTCTTTCTCCATCAAGTAGCCGAGCATCTTGTGATCCTTGTCGAATGAATCAGCGATAACAGCAGTAGAAGCGTGCTTACGGTGAGCTGTACCGAATGCATCCATTACATATACATCAGCGTAAGAAGCCAACTTAGCAGCGAACTTCTTCTGGCTTTCCTTCATCTCAGCCTTGGCTGCATCGTACTCAGGAGTACCCTTCTCAACGCCAACTGGCTTGCCTTCCTCCTCAGGGTAGAAACGAAGGTTCTCGAGCAAGAGAGCCTCACCTGGCTTCAAGGCAGCTGCCTCAGCGTCTGCGTTGCCACAATCCTTAGCGAACTTAACTTCTACACCAAGAGCGTCAGAAACGTTCTTTACAATCTGAGAAAGAGAAAGCTCTGGTTTAACCTTGCCCTTTGGCTTACCCATGTGGCTCATCATGATAAGAGCACCACCATCAGCAAGTACCTTCTTCAAAGTAGGGAGGGCACCACGGATACGAGTGTCGTCAGTTACATTACCATTCTCATCCAATGGCACGTTGAAGTCAACGCGTACGATTGCCTTGTGACCGGCAAAGTTAAAATCTTCAATTTTCATTTTACCTAAATTTTATTTAGTTATTAATATTATGCCTCAAATTTGAAGGCAAAAGTACTAAAAATATATGAATATGCCAAGCAAAATGTATGATTTAATATATTTTATATGATTAAGTGTAATAATTTCTTGTTTGAGTTCTTGGAAATGTGATAGGGAAAGTGTACTTTTGCAGTGATATAAGAATTTATAGTTATAAAATAAATGGCACAATGGATAAGAATATGAAATGGAAGACGCTAGGGCAGAAATATCTCATCAAGCGTCCTTGGTTGACGGCAAGAGTGGATAAGGTGGAATTGCCTACGGGGGCTGTCATCGACGAATATTATGTGTTGGAATATCCGGATTGGGTGAATACAATAGCCATCACGAAAGATGGTAGATTTGTGTTTGTGCGCCAATATCGCTATGCTATCGGAAAAACGGTGAATGAGCTTTGTGCCGGAGTGATGGAGAAGGGAGAGAAGCCAATGGATGCAGCCAAACGAGAACTCATGGAGGAGACTGGATTCGGAGGGGGATGTTGGCAAGAATGGATGGAAATCTCTGCCAATCCTAGCACGCATACGAATATCACTCATTGTTTTCTGGCTACAGATGTTGAATTGCAAGGCTGTCAGCATCTGGATAAGGGAGAGGATGTGGAAGTGAGACTCTTCACTCGTGAGGAAGTGTTGGAGATGCTTCAAAAAGGCGAGGTGTGGCAAAGTTTGATGGCTGCTCCCCTTTGGAAGTATTTTGCTTTACAGTAAAAAAATAGCACTGTAGCGCTGGTACGCTATAGTGCTTGAGTTTTGTGTGCTAGGTAAGATCTTAAAACAAACTTAGCACTTTATCTATGATTTTTTCAATCGTAGAGGAGTCGGTCACCTCATCTAGTTTTTGGTTGATTTTCTCTTCCACCTTCTTGCTTACTTTGTCTGTGATTTTATCTACGGTTTGATTGGCTTTGTCTTCCAACTTTTTCCCCATAGTGCCTTCGGTCGCATCTTCTGAGCTGTCGGCATTGTCTGCATCGTCGAGCGCATCATTGTCGCTAGATGTTGAGGAAGATGATTCTTTGATAATGAGATTATTGTCCTTTTCCAGTGCTTTAATCATGTCGTCGGCATTCATCGTGTAAACTTTGCCCAAGATACCAAATGATACGGTATGGTTCTTGCCTCCAAATGATACGGTACCCTTGGAGAAAAACACGTAGTTGTGATACTCGAAGAGTTCATCGAGGGCTGTGTTCATGAAGTTACCTGCCATCATTTTGGCGATGGCGCGAAAACCTTGCGTGAAGAAATTGTCGCTCGGCATGTTGGTGGCTTGCTCCATTGCTTTGTTCACTTCGGTGGTGACAGTTTGCTTGTGTGCGTCTTCGCCTGGATTAGTGAAGGCAAAGATGAGGAGGATAAAGACAACGAGCCCTAGCAAAACTTTCCAGAGAGTCTTACTGCTTTTCTTCTTGGGTTGTTGCTCTGGCTCTTGTGGTTGTGCTTTTGCTCCCATGGTTGCCTCTTCTACAGGCATTTGTGGTGTGATAGTAGGAGGTATGGGTGGAAGGTTTTGAATCTGGTCGAGCGCAGTTCTTAATTCTTCGATTTTCCATGCTGGTGTCCAGTCTGCCATTCCTTGTGCCCATACCAGAGTCTCTGCCGAGATTCGTTTCTGGATAAGTTGCTCAATGCTAAAAGGACCAGCTTGTTGTCCATTTTCAATGATAAAATATTCCATATTCTTTTACAATTTATGAGAATTCTTTTTTAATGTGTTGCTGCCCACCATGCGGTTTTTTCTCTTCCTTTTGTGGCTGCAGGGTGAGTGCTAGGGTCGGAGATAGTAAGACCACAGAATGTTTTTACGTCGATAGTGGCATCATATCTTCCTCGCAAAGCGGTATATACTTGCTCTGTGGACTGAGCTGCCTTGACGGTAGCTTGGAGTTGGGTAACAAAGTCTTCCTTTAGTTTGCCACTCACATTGAGGATATCGACATAGTTGCCTAGGTCGTAGAAGAGGCAAGGAGAGAAACCGTCGAGCGTCTGCACACTGTCCAGTTTATTTTCATCAAACTTGTATTTAGAGTTGATGTCCTTCATCACAGCTGCCAATTTTTCCATTTGACGGCAATCGGTGGCAGCAAAGTTCACGTAAGGAACGGTGCTGTTGGCGTAGAAGGAATAAATGGTAGAGACGATACCAGAATAATTAGGGGCGGCACTATTGATCATATTCCATATAAGCTTATAAGGGATGCCTGCTGCCATAATCTCGCTAGATGAAGCCAACAGGTAGTTGGTCGCATTGCGCAATTCGTAGGCTGTTTCTACATTGCTCATATAGCAAACGTCGAAGAGGATGTATTGCATTTTAGTATCGCTAGCTTCGATAGCTTTTGCTAAAGTGGTCACGTCGATGCCGTAATTGTTGTCGCTGACGCTACCAAACATACGAGTGATGGGATGGTTAGGGTCGTCGCCGAAAGAGAAACTATATTGTAATGGTTGGGTGGCGATAGAACGGTAGGGATAACTTACCCAGTCAGATGTGTACGTCCATCCACAGCCATGGCTTCCGATGATCATGGCGTAGTTAAGCGCTTCGGCCTTTTGCTTTACTTCTCGAATGATGTTGGCTAGTCCATCTGCGGTAGTGTAGTCGTTGCCTGTATAGGTGTTGAGTAAATTCTCGGTGACGGTGTTCTGCTCTGTATTATATTTTAGCTCATAGAGTGAGCTTTCTCCGTATTTAGTACTGAAAAATACCACCACACGTGAACGGTTCAATCCCTTGTTGGCAACGATGGCTGTCTTGATGCTATCTAGGTTTTGCAAAAGGCTTGCTTTCAATCCTTCCGAACTCTTGTCACCGCTCCAAGGCATGAATACGAGGATGGTTTGCTGGTTCACAGTTTCTACGTCCACTGCTTCGTCACCACAACTCACCAATCCTGTTAAGGCAATGATGGCTATAATAAATAATGTATAAAGCTTTTTCATGTTTATTTAAGCTGTAGATTTTTTTGAAAAATGAGAAGGAGTGTCGTCCCTCTAGGATGAAAATCTGAGAGAGGGCACTCCTTTCTGTCATATTCAACTAGTTATGCATAGATAACTAAGGGATGTATATTCTTAAATATCGGGAATTTGCGTTTACTTCTTGCGAAGTTCCTTGATGGTAGCCTTGAGGGCAGCAATCTTCTCCACAGAGTCGCTTTCCTTCTTGCGCTCCAGTGCTACTACCTTCTCAGGAGCGTGAGCCACGAAATTCTCATTGCTGAGCTTCTTGCGTACACCCATCAAAAAGCCTTCGAGGTGCTTCAACTGAGCCTCTGCCTTCTCGATTTCTGCAGCTACGTCGATGAGGTCGCCCAATGGTACGGCAAACTCGTCGGTGCCTACCATGAAGCTACTTGCGTCGGCGCTCTTCTCTGCGATGACCTCAATCTTGTCGAGGTTAGCCATCTTGAGAGTTACGTCGTTGTATGCCTCGAAGTCATTCTTGCCAACTACCTGGAGAGTCAACTGCTCCTTCTGGGCGATGTTCTTCTGGTTGCGAACGGTACGAACGCCAGCGATAATCTGCTTCACGTTCTCGATGTCGGCAGCCAACTTCTGCTCCTCGGCTGTAGGTGCAGGAATCTCCAACTTCTCGCGCATGATGCTCTCGCCATCCTTGCGGTCGTAGATGTGCTGCCACAACTCCTCGGTGATGAATGGCATGAATGGATGGAGCATCTTCAAGAGGGCATCGAAGAACTTCAGCGTTGCGTCGTAGCTCTTCTGGTCGATAGGCTGACCGTAGGCTGGCTTCACCATCTCCAAGTACCAAGATGAGAACTCATCCCAGAACAACTTATAGACAGTCATCAAAGCCTCAGAGATACGATACTCCTTAAATTGCTTCTCCATCTCCTCGTTCACCTCCTTCAGTTTAGCATCAAACCACTTCACGGCGATTTCTGCGCTCTTAGGCTGCTCGATGTCGGCTGTCTCCCAACCCTTGACGAGGCGGAAGGCATTCCAAATCTTATTGTTGAAGT
>CAVKNU010000022.1:0-26553 GCA_963657465.1 Lachnospiraceae bacterium | reverse complement strand
TGCGCCGATGGTACTGCAATGCAATGCGGGAGAGTAGGTAGCCGCCTCCTTTCATCAAGAGCCTCAGGTTTCGAAAGATTCCTGAGGCTTTTTTGGTTTGTGGAAGTTTTTTTTTGTATCTTTGCACCATGATGTGGACGGATAGAATTAGACAAGTGAAAATTTACCTAGTAACGACAGCAATATTGATAGCTGTTGCTTCATTAGCTGTATCCCATTTTTTAGTGAAAGATTTAGCTGAAGAAGAGCGGCATCGTATGGAAATTTGGGCTGAAGCAATGCGTACGCTCAATAATGCTAGTGAGAGCATGGATTTAAATTTAGTGCTGAAGGTTATCAATGAAAATAATAGTATCCCTGTTGTCGTATTGGATGCTCAAAATCGAGTACAAACTTCTAGAAATGTAAAATTGGAAGGTGAAAACTATATTGATAGTTTACGTAATGCATCGGATTTAGGTAAGAAATGGTTAGCTCAAGGCAAAAACATTAAGATAGTTCTCAATGATTCTACTCATGATTTTATTCAGGTGTGCTATGACGACTCGTTGATGATTCGCCGTCTCTCTGCTTATCCTTTTATACAATTAGGGGTTGTTCTCATTTTTGTGGTCATTGCTATCTTTGCTCTGCTCGTCTCTAAACGGGCGGAACAGGATAAAGTTTGGGTGGGGCTTTCTAAAGAAACTGCGCACCAATTAGGTACCCCAATTTCAAGCTTGATGGCATGGGTTGAAATTCTGAGGATGAATTACCCTAAGGATGATTTGATACCAGAAATGGAAAAAGATGTAAAGCGCTTGCAATTGATAGCAGAGCGTTTTTCTAAAATAGGATCTTTGCCAGAAGTTGTACCTTCTAGTCTGAATGTGATAATGAACCATGTTATAGATTATATGGATAGCCGTACTTCAAAGAAGGTGAAAATAATTCCAGACATTCCTAACCATGATATTGTTATTAAATTGAATGCTTCACTGTTTGAATGGGTTATTGAAAATCTCTTAAAGAATGCGGTAGATGCTATGGGTGGTGAAGGAGGACAGATTGTTCTTCGTGTAGAGGAAATGCAGGACAAGGTTATTGTGGAGGTGTCTGATACAGGGAAAGGGATAAAAAAGAAGGATTTGAAAAACATCTTTCGGCCTGGTTTTACTACCAAGAAGCGGGGATGGGGACTTGGTTTGTCTTTGGCGAAACGCATTGTAGAAGAATATCATCATGGTAAAATTTGGGTGAAAAGTTCAGAAATAGATAGAGGGACGACCTTTAAAATTGAGTTAAAGAAAGAATAATCACTTAATAATGAGAGAATTTAGTGATTTTTACATAAAAAATTATTTTATCTCAAAAAATATTTGTAACTTTGCAGCCCGAAACAATATGGTATATATTGTAATATGTGTAATATAGAGTCTTTTAAAATAGATTTGAAAGCTTTACCACAGGGCATAACAACCTATGAGTACAAGCTTACTGATGATTATTTTAAGGCAATTGATGCTCCTGACATTCAGAGAGGTGAGTTGTCGAGTAGTCTGTCTGTAAATCGGACAGACGATTTCTTCGAACTCAATTTCCATACAGAGGGAGTAATACACATACCTTGCGATATTTGTCTTGAAGATATGGAGCAAAGCATTGCGACAGATGATAGGCTTATCGCAAAATTAGGAGAAGAATACTCAGAAGATGATGATCTTGTGACTGTGGCCGAGAACGAAGGAATACTCGATGTCGCTTGGTTCATCTATGAATTTATAGACCTCAACATTCCCATCAAGCATGTGCATGCACCTGGAAAATGCAACCCTGCTATGATTGAAATGCTTCAACAACATTCTGCCGCCCGAAGCGGTGAGGAAGAAGAGGAAACTATAGATCCACGCTGGGCAGCTCTATTAAAATTGAAAAAGTAAAAATAAAAATTTAAAACATTAAAAATTATGGCACATCCTAAAAGAAGACAGTCAAAGACACGTACACTTAAGAGAAGAACTCATGATAAGGCAGTAGCTCCAACATTGGCAGTTTGTCCTAACTGTGGTGCATATTATGTATATCACACAGTATGCCCAACTTGCGGTTACTATAGAGGCAAGGTTGCAATCGTTAAGGAAGCAGCTGAATAATGGGTAAAATTAATGCAGTAATAACAGGTGTCGGTGGCTATGTACCTGACTATATCCTTAACAATGAGGAATTGTCACGCATGGTTGATACCAATGACGAATGGATTACTACTCGTGTGGGTATCAAGGAACGCCGAATCCTTACGGAAGAAGGTCTTGGAACTAGCTACTTGGCGCGTAAAGCAGCAAAGCAGCTGATTCAAAAGACTGGCGTTGATCCAGATACAATCGATGCATTGATTGTTACAACAACGACACCTGATTATAAATTCCCTTCTACTGCATCTATTGTCCTCGGTAAGCTTGGATTGAAAAATGCTTTTGCATTTGATTTCTCTGCGGCTTGTTGTGGATTCTTATATACCCTTGATGTTGCTGCTAGCATGATTCAGAGTGGTAGATATAAGAAAATTATAGTAATAGGTGCAGATAAAATGTCTTCACTAGTTGATTACACAGACCGTGCAACTTGTGTCCTCTTCGGAGATGGTGCTGGTGCTGTGCTTGTGGAGGCAACTGAAGAGGAAAATGTAGGTGTACAGAATTCATTCCTTCGTACAGATGGGCAAGGTCTTCCTTTCCTTCATATGAAAGCGGGTGGTTCTGTTTGCCCTCCATCACATTTCACTGTTGATCATCGACTTCATTATCTTTATCAAGAAGGTCGTACGGTGTTCCGTTATGCGGTGACCGATATGAGTAATGATGTGATGAAGATTATGGAAATGAATAATCTTACAGCTGATGATGTGAATTGGGTGATTCCTCACGAGGCAAATCTTCGTATTATCGAGGCTGTGACTAAGCGTGCTGGAATACCTCTAGACAAGGTGGTTGTCAACATCGACCATTATGGAAACACAAGTGCAGCCACAATTCCATTGGCTCTTTGGGATGCTGAAAGCAAATTGAAGAAAGGCGATAATGTTATCTTCACTGCATTCGGAGCGGGATTTGTACATGGTGCTTCATTCTATAAGTGGGCTTATGATGGCGCTGCTTTTGGTAAATAAAAATAGGATAGAATAATTATCTATATAAGGAAACGCATCTTTCTTATTTAAATATAAGCAAGGATGCGTTTCTTTAGCTTAAAATCAATGTTGTTATGCATAAAGCTGGTTTCGTAAATATTGTGGGTAATCCTAATGTGGGCAAGAGTACGCTGATGAATCAATTGGTGGGCGAACGTATCAGTATTGCTACCTTCAAGGCGCAGACCACTCGTCATCGCATCATGGGTATTGTGAATACCGATGATATGCAAATTGTGTTCTCGGATACTCCGGGTGTCTTGAAGCCTAATTATAAGATGCAAGAGATGATGCTTGCTTTCTCAGAAAGTGCATTGGCTGATGCCGATATCTTACTTTATGTGACAGATGTGGTGGAGAACCCAGAAAAAAACATGGACTTTCTTGATAAAGTGAAGAAAATGACGATTCCAGTGCTTTTGCTTATCAACAAAATTGATGAGAGCGATCAAGCTAAGTTGGGGGATATTGTTGAGAAGTGGCATTCACTATTGCCAAATGCAGAGATCCTCCCAATCTCAGCCAAGAACAAGTTTGGTACGGATATGCTCTTGAAGCGAATCAAAGAGTTGTTGCCTGAGTCGCCTGCATTCTTTGATAAGGATCAGTTGACCGACAAGCCTGCTCGTTTCTTTGTTTCTGAGATTATTCGTGAAAAGATACTTCTCTATTATGATAAGGAAATTCCTTATTCTGTAGAGGTAAGGGTGGAGCGATTCAAGGAAGATGAGAAACGTATCCACATCAATGCCGTTATCTATGTAGAGCGTGATTCGCAAAAGGGTATCATCATCGGGCACCAAGGAGTGGCACTGAAAAAGGTGAATACAGAATCACGTAAGGCTTTGGAAAAGTTCTTTGGAAAGAAGATTTTCTTGGAGACTTTTGTTAAAGTCGATAAGGACTGGAGAAGTTCACAGAGAGAACTTGATGCCTTCGGGTATAATCCAGAATAATTATTAATGTATAATTTATACATTGAAAACACCCCCTGAATGTAATCGAGGGAGTGACTCTCGTCAAATGGGCGAGGGCCGGAGCATGGTCAGCTTCGGCAAATTATTAACTTGGATGCAGAGACCACATCCTAGAAACCTCCTAAGGATGGAGGGTAGTGACTAAAACATGGCAAATTTAGTAGCAATCGTAGGTCGTCCTAATGTGGGTAAATCTACTTTATTCAATCGTTTGACCCAATCTCGTCGCGCTATCGTAAGTGATACCGCAGGTACAACACGCGACCGTCAGTATGGTAAGTGTAGTTGGAATGGCAGAGAGTTCTCTGTAGTGGATACTGGTGGCTGGGTCGTTAAATCAGATGATATTTTTGAGGATGCTATCCGCAAACAGGTATTGGTAGCTACAGAAGAGGCTGATTTGGTGCTTTTCTTGGTAGATGTGAACACTGGCTTGACAGACTGGGATGAGGACGTAGCGTTGATTCTCCGTCGTGCCAAATTACCTGTTATCCTTGTGGCCAACAAGGTGGATAATAGTGCAGAATATTATGAGGCAGCCGAATTCTATAAGTTGGGCTTGGGAGACCCTCAGTGCATCAGTGCAGCGACAGGTGGCGGTACGGGTGACTTGCTCGATATGATATTAGACAAGTTGCAGGACAATCCAGAGGAGTCGATAGAGGAAGACATCCCTCGTTTCGCTGTGGTTGGTCGTCCTAATGCTGGTAAGAGTAGCATCATCAATGCCTTTATTGGCGAGGATCGTAATATTGTGACGGAGATAGCAGGTACCACTCGTGATAGTATCTATACTCGCTATGATAAGTTTGGCTTCGACTTCTATCTCGTAGATACCGCAGGTATTCGTCGTAAGAATAAGGTAAGTGAAGACTTGGAGTTCTATTCTGTGATGCGTTCTATCCGTGCCATCGAGAACAGTGATGTATGTATCTTGATGTTGGATGCTACCCGTGGTATCGAGACACAGGATATGAATATCTTTCAGTTGATACAGAAGAACAACAAGAGCTTGGTAGTGGTTGTAAATAAGTGGGATTTGGTGGAAAACAAGGACCAAAAGGTTATTGACACTTTTGAGACTGCCATTCGTAAGCGCATGGCTCCATTTGTAGATTTCCCTATAATTTTTGCTTCTGCTCTGACCAAGCAGCGTATTTTCAAGGTCTTGGAGACAGCCAAACAGGTATATCAGAACCGTAAAGCTCATATTGGAACATCTAAGCTTAATGAGGTGATGCTTCCTATCATCGAGGCTTATCCCCCACAGAGTGTAAAGGGTAAATATATCAAGATAAAGTACTGTACACAGTTGCCTAACACAACAATTCCATCGTTCGTGTTCTATGCTAACCTGCCACAGTACGTGAAGGAGAACTATCGCCGATTCTTGGAAAATAAGATTCGTGAGAATTGGTCGCTCCATGGATGTCCAATCAACATCTTCATTCGTCAGAAATAATTCTGGACGAAGAGAGGACCGTAAAGATTCCTATAAGTTTTGAGATGAAGAAATTATCTTATTTTTTTATAACACTGATGATGCTGGGATTGGGAGCTTGCAAGAGTGAAGGTCCTGATGCGGGGCAATTGGCTGCAGTCGCAGCTAAAGGCTATTATGATTTGTTACTAGAAGGTAAATACCAGGAGTTTATGGCTGGATATAATCAACCCAATAGATTGCCTGATAGTTACCAAAAACAATTATTGCTCAATGCGCAAATGTTTGTGGAGCAACAGCAAGAGGAACATAAAGGAATAGTAGCTGTAAATGTGCTCAATGCGAAGGCTGATACCGCTCATCATGTAGCTGATGTTTTTTTACAGATGGTATATGGTGATAGTATCAAGGAACAGATTGTAGTTCCAATGGTAGAAGTGAAAGGTGAATGGAAAATGAGATAGTTTCGAAAAATATAAAGCTCTCAGTCGGTGCGGCTGAGAGCTTTTTTGTTTATTTTTGCTTAGCTTTTTCTTCTTCCATTTCTACTTGTTTTACTTTGCGGAAGAGGTCGGATGCAAATACAAGGTCATTCAATTTTTCGTTAGTTGAGGTGATGACCTCATCTTTGTTGCCTTGCCATTCCTTGTGTCCCTTATAGATGAAGCAAATGTTCTCGCCAATCCCCATTACGGAATTCATGTCATGGGTATTGATGATGGTTGTCATATTGTAGTCTTTGGTTATGCCTGAGAGCAGTTCGTCAATGACAAGAGACGTTTTTGGGTCAAGTCCAGAGTTTGGCTCATCGCAGAAAAGATACTTAGGGTTCATGACAATGGCACGAGCGATAGCTACACGCTTTTGCATACCTCCGGAGATTTCTCCTGGATATTTGTATTGAGCGTCTGTCAAGTTCACGCGGTCAAGGCATTCCTGTGCTCTTTTTACACGTTCTCTATAATTCATATTAGAAAACATATCAAGTGGGAACATCACATTTTCCAATACAGAAAGAGAGTCGAACAATGCGGCACTTTGAAAGATCATACCCATTTCTCGACGCATATGGACTTTTTCCTTTTTATTCATTTGTACAAAATTCCTACCATCATAGAGAACTTCGCCACTTGTCGGATCAAGGAGACCAACGAGGTTCTTCATTAGTACAGTCTTTCCTGAGCCACTCTGACCGATAATCAGATTGGTCTTTCCTGTCTCGAAAGTCATGTTTATGTTATCGAGTACGACCTTGTCACCAAATGCTTTGGTGAGATTTTTAACTTCTATCATTGCTTATGAGAGGATTTGAGTGAGAAAAACGTCTGAAAAAAGAATCAATACACTCGAGCATACCACGGCATCTGTTGAAGATTTTCCGACTTCTACGGAACCACCTTCTACCGTATATCCGAAATAGCAGGAAACACTCGAAATGATGAATGCAAAAAACAAACTTTTGATGATGCTCATCCATACAAACCATTGGTTGAATGCGTGTTGTAAACCAAGTGTCAGGTCGTCTGGAGGTAAAATATGACCAATGTAAGCCGTTCCGTATGCACCAACAATACCCATACCAGAGCTGAAAATAACGAGGAAAGGCATGATGGTAACTAATCCTAAAATCTTAGGAAGCACAAGGTAGCAGGCGGAGTTAACACCCATGATGTCCAAGGCGTCAATTTGTTGGGTCACACGCATGGTGCCCAATTCAGAAGCAATATTGGAACCTACTTTTCCTGCAAGGATCAAACACATGATACTGGAAGAAAACTCCAATAGCATGATTTCGCGAGTGGTATAGCCTGAAACCCAACGAGGCATCCAGGGACTCTGGATGTTTAATTTCATTTGGATGCAAATTACAGCACCAATGAAGAACGAGATAAGAAGTACAATACCGATGGAGTTGACTCCTAATTGTGACATCTCCTTGACATACTGTTTGAGGAACATACGCATTCGTTCCGGACGGGAGAATGAGCGCCCCATCAATATTAGATATTTACCGAAGGTGGTAAGCCATTTTTCTATTAACATGTTAATATTCTACTGATTTATGGTGCAAAAGTAACCAAAATCCTCTAAAAAACTGCAATATTATGAATAGTTTTTAATTTTTATAAGTGATATTTCCCTGTTTTTTAGTATTTTTGCAACCAAATTAGCTAATTATGGATGAAAATATAAATTCAGAACATAGACCACCTATGCAAGATCGTTTGGTCTTAAGAACAGAAGGGTTGGTAAAACGTTATGGCAAGCGAACGGTTGCCAATGGCGTAACGATTAATGTAAAGCAAGGTGAAATTGTCGGATTGTTAGGACCGAATGGTGCTGGTAAGACGACATCTTTCTATATGACCACGGGACTGGTGGTTCCTAATGAGGGACATGTATATCTAGGTGATCAAGATATAACTGATTATCCTGTGTATAAGCGTGCTCGTGCGGGAATAGGCTATCTGCCTCAGGAAGCGAGCGTCTTTCGCAAGATGAGTGTAGAGGACAACATCCTTTCTGTGCTCGAGATGACAGGCAAACCTCGCAGTTATCAGTTGGAAAAATTGGAAAGCTTAATTAATGAGTTTCGTCTGAATAAGGTACGTAAGAATAAGGGTGATCAACTTTCTGGAGGTGAGCGTCGTAGAACGGAAATTGCTCGTTGCTTGGCTATCGATCCTAAGTTTATCATGTTGGATGAACCGTTTGCGGGAGTCGATCCTATTGCGGTAGAGGATATTCAGCATATTGTATGGCAACTGAAGTATCGTAATATAGGTATTTTGATTACCGATCACAATGTGCAGGAGACTTTAACGATTACAGATCGTGCCTATTTGTTGTTTGAGGGTAAGATCCTATTTCAAGGAAATCCAGAGGAATTGGCAAGCAATCAGGTGGTTCGTGAGAAGTACTTGAGTAATAGTTTCGTACTCAGAAAGAAAGATTTCCAGCTGATTGATGAGCAAAAAAGAGCCAAAGAAGCAGAGGAAGATGGTTAAAAAAACAAATTTTTCTCTTATATATTAGGTATATTCATTAAATATGAGTAATTTTGCAAGCCAATTGTATAGAAAAAATAATTAATAATATAAAACAAAATAAATCAAGATGAAAATTTCATTTGAAAATCCTGACAAGATTAATGGTCTTTTGACCCTCGTTGTCGAAGAGGAGGATTACAAGAATGATGTCGAGAAGACATTGAAGGATTATCGTAAAAAGGCTAATGTTCCTGGGTTCCGTCCAGGTCAGGCTCCTATGGGTATGATCAAGCGTCAGTTTGGTGCATCTGTAAAGATGGATGTTGTCAACAAGTTGGTTGGCCAGCAGATTTACAAGTATGTACAGGACAACAATATTCAGATGCTTGGCGAGCCTCTCCCATCAGAGAAGCAGGAACCTGTTGACATAGAGAAGGATGGTCCTTATACATTCATGTTTGACATTGCTGTTGCTCCAGAGATAAAGGTTAGCCTTACTGGTCGTGACAAGGTAGATTACTATAACATTACTGTTGACGACAAGATTCTTGATCAGCAGGTTGATATGTATGCTTCACGTGCAGGTAGCTATGAGATGGCTGAGTCATACGAGGGCAATGATCTTTTGAAGGGTGATTTGCGCGAGCTTGATGAGAATGGCAACACAAAGGAAGGTGGTATCACCGTAGAGGGTGCTATCTTGATGCCTAGTTACATCAAGGTTGATGAGCAGAAGAACTTATTCGAGGGTGCTAAGCTTGGTGATGTTATCACATTTAATCCAAAGAAGGCTTACCCTGAGAACGACACAGAAGTGTCTCAGCTCTTGAAGATTGAGCGTGAGGCTGTGAAGGATTTGGAGTCAGAGTTTAGCTTCCAAATTACAGAAATTCAGCGTTTTAATAAGCACGAGGTAAATGAGGAGTTGTTCAAGCAGGTATTCGGCGAGGATACAGATGTGAAGGACGAGGCTGCTTTCCGTGCTAAGATTGCTGAGGGATTGAAGGAACAGTTGGTTAATGATTCTGACTACAAGTTCATCCTCGATGTTCGCGAGCACTGCGAGAAGAAGGTTGGTAAGTTGGAATATCCAGATGCTCTCTTGAAGCGTATTATGTTGGCTAATAACAAGGATAAGGGTGAGGAGTTCGTAGAGAAGAACTATGAGCAGAGTGTCAAGGAGTTGACATGGCACCTAATTAAGGAGCAACTTGTTAAGGCTCAGGATATCAAAGTTGATGACAATGACATCAAGGAGACTGCTAAGGAAGCTGCTCGTGCACAGTTCGCTCAGTATGGTATGAGTAACATTCCTGAGGAGTATATTGATAACTATGCTAATGAGATTATCAAGAAGGGCGACAGTGTTGATGCACTTGTAGAGCGTTCTATCGACCGTAAGTTGGCTGCAGCACTTAAGTCTGTTGTTAAGCTCAATGAAAAGGAGATTTCTATTGAAGATTTCAACAAGATGATGCAAGAATAACATTTTTTTGAAAAAAAACTTCAAATAAATACGAGGTTATCGGCTTTTTTTATTATCTTTGTTCCACCGAATGAAGAAATAGAGGGCGATAACCTCTTTTTTTGTCTTAAGTAGAAAGGATTTTAAGAACTTATGAATGATTTTAGAAAGTATGCTACTCAGCATCTCGGAATGAATGGAATGGCACTTGATGATGTCATCAAGGCCCAGGCTCAGTATCTGAACCCATATATCTTGGAAGAGCGTCAGTTGAACGTTACTCAGATGGATGTGTTCTCTCGCTTAATGATGGATCGTATCATTTTCTTGGGCACACAGATAGATGATTATACGGCAAATACATTACAGGCGCAATTGCTTTATCTTGACTCTGTGGATAGTGGCAAGGATATTTCTATTTATATAAATAGTCCTGGTGGTAGTGTGACTGCAGGTCTTGGTATTTATGATACCATGCAGTTTATTTCTAGTGATGTGGCTACTATTTGTACAGGTATGGCGGCTTCAATGGCTGCTGTTTTATTAGTCTCTGGTCAGGAAGGCAAGCGCTCTGCGTTGCCTCATAGCCGTGTAATGATTCATCAGCCTTTAGGTGGTGTGCAGGGCCAGGCTTCGGATATAGAAATCGAAGCTAAGGAAATTATTAAGATGAAGAAAGAGTTATATACTATAATCTCTGAACATTCTCATACGCCGTTTGATAAAGTATGGACCGATAGTGACCGTAATTATTGGATGAATGCAGAGGAGGCTAAGGAATATGGTATGATAGACTCTGTGTTGACACGTAAGTAAAAAGGGAAAGTATTATGCCAAAGAAAGTTTGTAGTTTCTGTGGGAGAGACGAACATGCAGTGAAATTGCTTATCACAGGTCTTTCTGGATTTATCTGTGAAGATTGTGCTAAACAGGCTTACGACATCGTGCGTTCAACAGGTATACTTGATGCGAAAAAGGGTGACGAAAATGGTTTTGTCCTCACTGAGATACCAAAACCTGCTGATATCAAGGCTTATCTAGACGAGTATATTATCGGACAGGATCAGGCTAAGCGCTATCTTTCGGTAGCTGTGTATAACCACTATAAGCGTCTGCAACAACCTAAGGACGATGATGGGGTGGAAATCGAGAAGAGCAATATTATTATGGTAGGTAGTACGGGTACAGGTAAGACCTTGTTGGCTCGTACTATAGCCAAGTTGCTCAATGTACCTTTTACTATAGTAGATGCAACGGTCTTCACAGAGGCGGGTTATGTCGGTGAAGATGTGGAAAGCATTTTGAGTCGCCTCTTACAGGTGGCTGATTATAATGTGGAGGCAGCAGAGAGAGGTATTGTGTTTATAGATGAGATAGATAAAATTGCTCGCAAGAGTGATAATCCTTCGATCACTCGTGATGTCAGTGGAGAGGGTGTTCAGCAAGGTCTTTTGAAATTGTTGGAGGGAACGATGGTGAATGTTCCACCAAAGGGAGGTCGAAAGCATCCTGACCAGGACTATATCCATGTGAATACCAAGAATATTCTCTTTATTTGTGGAGGTGCATTTGATGGTATCGAACGTAAAATCGCACAGCGTTTGAACACCCACGTAGTAGGTTATAATTCGGTTCAAAATGTAAGTAAGATAGATAAGACGGATTTGATGAAATATATCCTTCCACAAGACTTGAAGTCTTTTGGGTTGATACCTGAAATCATAGGACGTTTGCCGGTCCTTACCTATTTGAATCCTTTGGATGGTCCTGCTTTGCGTAAAATATTGGTAGAACCTAGGAATTCAATTATCAAGCAATATGTGAAGTTGTTTGAGATGGATGGCATAAAATTAGAGTTTACTGAAGATACGCTTGATTATATTGTCGAAAAGGCTGTGGAGTATAAATTGGGTGCTCGTGGACTTCGTTCTATAGTGGAGGCCGTAATAATGGATGCCATGTTTGAGATTCCTTCTCAAAAGGTGGATTCTTTCACGGTGACATTGGAATATGCCAAAAAACAACTAGATAAAGCACATTTGCAAAAGTTAGAATCTGCATAAGTCGATAGGGGTTCCCCTATTGGCTTATAAAACATACCATAGAACATATTAGAAAATAGTAGGTGAATATGACAGAAAAGGTTAATCTTACAGAGCAATTGAAACATTTCTTTGGTTTCGATTCGTTCAAAGGGGATCAAAAAGCTATTATCCAGAATCTGATGGATGGTAATGATACATTTGTACTGATGCCAACTGGTGGAGGCAAGAGTCTTTGCTATCAGTTGCCGTCTTTGATTATGGAAGGTACGGCTATTGTTATTTCACCATTGATTGCATTGATGAAAAATCAAGTCGATGTAATTAACGGATTGAGTGAGGATGATGGTGTGGCCCATTATCTCAATTCTTCACTCAATAAGTCGGCCATTGAAAGAGTAAAGGATGACATCTTGAAGGGAAAAACCAAATTGCTTTATGTGGCACCTGAATCATTGACGAAAGAGGAAAATGTGGATTTCCTCAAAACAGTTAAGATTTCTTTCTATGCCATTGATGAGGCGCATTGTATTTCTGAGTGGGGGCATGATTTCCGCCCAGAGTATCGTCGTATTCGTCCTATTATTAATGAAATTGGACAGGCGCCAGTCATTGCCCTTACTGCCACAGCAACAGACAAGGTGCGTACTGACATCAAGAAAAGCTTGGGCATTTTGGATGCAAAGGAATTCAAAAGTTCTTTCAACCGACCTAACTTGTATTATGAAGTACGTCCCAAGAACAAGGATATTGACCGTCAGATTATCATGTTTATCCGTCAACATCCTGGAAAAAGTGGTATCATCTACTGCCTTTCTAGAAAAAAAGTTGAAGAATTGGCAGAAATCTTGAGAGCTAATGATATAAAAGCCGCTCCTTATCATGCAGGGTTGGATTCTGCAACTCGTTCGCAGACACAAGATGATTTTCTGATGGAGCGTATAGACGTTATTGTGGCAACAATTGCCTTTGGTATGGGTATTGACAAACCGGATGTTCGTTTTGTTATTCATTATGATATCCCAAAGAGTTTGGAAGGATATTATCAAGAGACTGGACGTGCTGGTCGTGATGGCGGTGAGGGTATGTGTATTGCTTTCTATGCTCGTAAAGATTTAAAAAAACTCGAGAAATTCATGGAGAACAAGCCGGTGGCAGAACAAGATATCGGCAGACAATTGTTGCAGGAAACAGCTGCGTATGCAGAATCTTCTGTGTGCCGCAGAAAGATGCTCTTGCATTATTTTGGTGAAGATTACTTGGAGGAAAATTGTCATAATTGTGACAACTGTCTCCATCCTACTACTAAGATTGAGGCTAAGGATGCATTGATTGTTATTTTGCAAGCGGTAGGGGCTGTCAAGGAGAATTTCCGTCAGGAATATATCATCGATTTTGTGAAAGGCAGAGCTACAGACGACATCGTTTCCCATAAGCACAATAATCTCGAGGAATTTGGTGCTGGTGAGGATATGAATCCAAAGATTTGGAATCCAGTTATCCGTCAGGCATTGATTGCTGGGTATCTGAAAAAGGATGTTGAAAATTATGGCTTGTTGAAGTTGACGGCTGCAGGCAAACGCTTCATTAAAAATCCAGAATCATTTATGATTGTGGAAGATAAGGAGTTCAAAGAGGATTATGTGGAAGATACCCATGAGGGTGTTTGCGATGCACTCGACCCAGAGTTGTTTGCCATGTTGAAAGACTTGCGCAAGAGTGTATCTAAGAAACATTGCTTGCCTCCATATGTTATCTTCCAGGATGTGTCTTTGGAACAGATGGCAACGATGTATCCAGTCGATTTGCAGGAATTGCAGAATATTCAAGGTGTAGGAGCTGGAAAAGCAAAAAGATATGGCAAGGAGTTCTGTGCTTTGATAAAGAAATATTGTGAGGAGAATGACATCGAACGCCCAGAGGAACTTCGAGTAAGAACCGTGGCTAAGAAATCCATGTTGAAGGTTAGCATTATCCAAAGCATTGACCGACAGATAGCCTTAGATGATTTGGCTGAAGCAAAAGGACTTGACTTCTCTGTTCTTTTGGATGAGATCGAAGCTATTGTCTATAGTGGCACCAAGCTCAATATTGATTATTTCATAGAAGAAGTGATTGATGATGAGCATGTCGATGATATCTACGACTACTTTATGGAGAGTGAAACGGATGATTTGGATACGGCTGTCGATGAACTTGGTGAAGACTATTCGGAAGACGAAATTCGACTGGTAAGAATCAAATTTTTATCGGAACAAGCCAACTAATCACGTTAAATAGCATTAATAAGGTAAGAATTTCGTAAAAAGCGGGGCTTATCTGAAATATTATTGCTAAATTTGCACGCAATAAATTTTTAAAGGTTACAATATGTCATCATTTGTTGCAGATAAAATTGTAATGGACGGCCTCACTTACGATGACGTCCTTCTTATCCCTGCTTATTCAGAGGTACTGCCTAAAGAGGTAGAGTTGAAAACCAAGTTCTCTCGTAACATCGAGTTGAATGTGCCTTTCGTCACTGCTGCGATGGACACCGTTACTGAGGCTTCTATGGCGATTGCTATCGCTCGTGAAGGGGGTATTGGTGTTATCCACAAAAACATGACCATTGAGGAACAGGCTCGCCAAGTTGCTATTGTAAAGCGTGCGGAGAATGGTATGATTTATGATCCTGTCACTATTCGACGTGGCAGTACTGTCAAGGATGCACTTGATATGATGCATGATTATCATATCGGTGGTATTCCTGTGGTTGACGATGAGAATCACTTGGTGGGTATCGTTACCAATCGTGACCTTCGCTTTGAACGTCGATTGGACAAGAAAATTGACGAGGTCATGACTTGTGAGAATCTTGTTACAACTCATCAGCAAACCGACTTGACTGCTGCTGCACAAATCCTTCAGGAGAATAAAATCGAAAAATTGCCTGTTGTTGACAATGAAAACCATTTGGTCGGCTTAATCACTTACAAGGACATTACCAAGGCAAAGGATAAACCTATGGCTTGTAAGGATGAGAAGGGACGTTTGCGTGTTGCTGCGGGTGTAGGTGTTACTGCCGATACGCTCGACCGTGCTCAGGCTTTGGTTGATGCAGGGGCGGATGCTATTGTTATTGATACGGCTCATGGACATTCTAAGGGCGTTGTAGATAAGCTACATGCTGTAAAGGCAGCTTTCCCTCATGTTGATGTCGTTGTTGGTAATGTGGCAACAGGTGCTGCTGCTAAGTATCTAGTTGAGAATGGCGCTGATGGTATCAAGGTGGGTATTGGCCCTGGTTCTATCTGTACAACTCGTGTAGTCGCAGGCGTGGGTGTTCCACAGTTGAGTGCTGTTTATGATGTATATTCTGCCTTGAAGGGCACAGACGTACCTTTGATTGCTGATGGTGGCCTTCGCTATTCTGGTGATGTGGTTAAGGCTTTGGCTGCAGGTGGTAGTTGTGTCATGATTGGTTCTTTGGTCGCTGGTACCGAGGAAAGCCCTGGCGATACGATTATCTTCAATGGACGTAAGTTTAAGAGTTATCGTGGTATGGGTTCTTTGGAAGCTATGGAGCAGAAGAATGGTTCTAAGGATCGTTATTTCCAGAGCGACACCAAGGATGTGAAGAAGTTGGTTCCTGAAGGAATTGCAGGTCGTGTGCCTTACAAGGGAACTGTGCAGGAAGTCATCTATCAGTTGATCGGTGGCCTTCGTTCTGGTATGGGTTATTGTGGTGCTGCTTCTATAGAGAAGTTGCATGATGCTAAGTTCACTCGCATTACCAATGCTGGTGTCCTTGAGAGTCATCCACACGATATTACGATTACCAGTGAGGCTCCAAACTATAGCCGTCCTGAATAATATAGATATATTTAATAATGAGATTATACGCGCTTTTAGCGGCAATGCTCCTTTCGGGGAGCATTGCTTTTGCTCAAAAAGACCCTGTTGTAATGACGGTTGCTGGTCATCCGGTACACAGGTCGGAGTTTGAGCGTTCTTATAATTTGAACAATTGTCGTGGAGGTATAAAGAAAGTCTCTGTGGCAGAATTTGCTGATTTGTTCGTCAATTATAAGTTGAAAGTCCAAGCAGCTTTGGATGCTCATTTGGATTCACTTTATTTGTTAGGTGGGGATGAGGTCGTGTTGGACAAGGAAGCGCGAGTAGTCTATCAGGAAATGCAGCAACAAGTCATGAAAAAGGGAGGTGCAGTAAAGGCTTCTCAAATTTTGATAAGATTGGACCAAAAGGCTACGAATCAAGAAGAATTTCGAGCCAAACATAGGGCCGACTCTATTTATAATGCTTTGAAAAATGGGGCTAACTTTGAGACGTTGGCTCAGAAATGCTCTGACGACAAAGAAACGGCGGTAAAAGGCGGACATCTGCCATGGATTGTGAAAGGGCAGACTGTGAAAGCTTTTGAAGATGCTGTGTTTTCCATGAGAGTGGGAGAAATCTGCAAACCGGTTTTGACTGAATTTGGTTATCATATCATCAGATTGGAAGACAGGCAAAATACAATTCCCTATGATGCTTTGAAGACAGATATTTGCTCGGAAATAGATGCAAAAAATATCAGAATGCGTGTTATCACTGCAGAAACAAAGCTACAAGACTATGCGAAGATGGAAACGATTGAAGGTAAGAAAATGAAAAAGTCGGTGGACGACGACTTATTGGTTTATGAGATAACCAATCGCCAGGTTTGGAGTAGGGCTACTCAAGACGAGGCGGTTCTAAGGGAATTCTTCAATAAAAATAAAAAGAGGTATAAGGCTAACAAACCTTACTTCAAGGGGAAGGGAAAGAAGCTTCGCAAGGTTCCTTCTGACTATACTCAAGTAAAATCTTGGGTGATTGCGGATTATCAAGATCAACTCGAAAAAGAGTGGGTCGATCGGTTAAGAAAAAAATATATTGTCGTGGTAAATAAAGATGTGTTAGCCACGGTCAATAAATAATATAAATTATAGATAACTATATGAATACTGGATATAAGATTAGTTGGGCGTTCATTGCCCTCCTGATGATAGTAGGGGTGAGCGCTAATGCTTCAAGAGGCTATAGAGGGGCATTGGGTATGATGACTGATTCTGTAGTCAGCGATAAGGAAAAAACTACCGACTCTTTGAAAATCAACGAGGGTAGTGTTGTGGATGAGGTGATTTGGGTTGTTGGTGATGAACCTATATTGAAGTCCGATGTCGAGATGACTCGTTTGCAGGATGAGGCTAATGGCATCAAGTATGCTGGCGATCCTGATTGCTCTATTCCTGAGCAAATCGCAGTTCAGAAATTGTTCCTTCATCAGGCGGCAATAGATAGTATTGAGGTGTCTGAGTCTGAAGTAATGCAAGGTATCGACGAGCAGATCAATGCTTGGGTGAGCATGATTGGATCTCGTGAGAAATTGGAGGAATATCGCAAACAATCGATTACTCAAATGCGCCAGCAGATGCATGATGATTTTAAAAACCATCAACTCATCCAAAAGATGAAGGAAGAATTGGTGAAAGATATCAAGGTTTCTCCTGCGCAGGTTCGCAAGTATTTCAACAATTTGCCTTCTGATAGTATTCCTTTTGTTCCTACGGAAGTGGAGGTCGAAATCTTGACGATGCAACCACGTATTTCTTTGGAAGAAATTAATCGTGTAAAGAATGAATTGCGTGACTTTACCGATCGTGTGACGAAAGGCGAAACTTCTTTTGCGACATTGGCACGTTTGTATTCAGAAGATCCGGGCTCTGCTCGTATGGGCGGTGAGATGGATTATGTGGGACGTGGTATGTTGGATCCTGCTTTCGCAAATGTGGCTTTCAACCTTACCGACCCTAAGAAAATTTCCAAGATTGTGGAGTCTGAATTTGGTTATCATATCATCCAGTTGATAGATAAGCGTGGTGATAAGATAAAATGCCGTCATATATTGTTGAAACCTCGTGTCTCTCAGGAGGCTATTGATAAGTCTTTAGCTCGTTTGGATTCTATCGGGGATGACATTCGGGCCAAGAAATTCTCTTTTGAGGCTGCGGCAGAAGCATTGTCTGATGACAAAGATACGCGCAACAACAGAGGTTTGATGGCAAATACCTCCCAGACGGGTGCACGTACTTCTCGATTCCAAATGAAAGATCTCCCTACAGAGGTGGCTCGTATGGTGGATACCATGAAGGTGGGACAGATTTCTGCACCTTTCACAATGATAAATACCAAGGGTAAGACTACTTGCGCCATCGTGAAGTTGGTTAGTCGTGTGGATGGACACCGTGCCACAATCACTGAGGATTTCCAGGTTATGAAGGATGTGGTGTTGGCGAAAGAACGTGAAAAAACATTGCATGATTGGGTGGTCAACAAAATCAAACAAACATACGTGCGCATGAACGATCGTTATAAAAGCTGTAAGTTTGAATATCAAGGTTGGGTTAAATGATAAGTTTGAAAAATAGAAATCATAAGAAAAACGGGCATAGAATCTTATTTTTAGGGATTCTATGCCTATTTGGGTTTTGTTTGATGCAGGCGATGCAAGCTCCTAAAAAACATAGCCAAAAACGCCCGAAGGGAGATCGTGTTTATCTGCTGCATTCCGACGAACTCTATTACGATATGTTTGGTAAAAATCCAGATGCACAAATCTTGAAAGGAAAGGTGTCTTTCTTGCATCAAGGCGCTCATCTCACTTGTGATAGTGCTTATTTTTATCAAGCTTCCAATTCGGTTAAGGCTTTCGGACATGTGCGTTTTCGTCAGGGAGATACCTTGTCTTTGGTTTGTGAACGAGCTGATTATGATGGACAAATGCAGATGATGCATGCTCGTAAGAATGTCGTGCTCCATCACCGTCATCAGGTGTTGCGCACGGATAGCTTGGATTACGACCGTTTATATAATATGGCGAATTTCTTTGATGGAGGTACATTGGTGGATGGAAAGGATCGACTTGTGGCCGATTGGGGAGAGTATCATACGGAAACGCGAGATGCTAAGTTCGTGTTTAATGTAAAATTGCGTAGTGGAAAGGATTTGGTAACGACGGATACCTTGTATTATGATTTGCGTACTTCTAAGGCTCATATGGTGGGACCTTCCAAGATAGTCTCTGGTAATGGAAGTGTGGTGAATACAGAAAATGGATATTATAACACGAAGACTGATCGGGCTCAATTGTTTGGACGTTCCACTTTGGTAGATAAGGAAAAGTCGATTACAGGTGATAGCTTGTATTATGTAAAGGATGGTGAAAGTACGGGATATGGAAATGTAGTGTTTGTTGACAAGAAAAATAAGAATTCGTTGACATGCAATTATCTGAAGTACAATGAGAAAACGGGTAACGGATTTGCTACTCGCAACCCTGTGGCTATCGATTTCTCTCAGAAAGATACCTTGTGGATGCATTCCGACACCATGAGAATTTATACCTTTAATATCAATACCGATTCTGTTTATCGTCGAGTACATGCTTATCCGAAGGTACGTGCCTTTAGGGCGGATATGCAGGCTGTCTGTGATTCTTTGGTGTATAATACCAAGGATTCTTGTATGACGATGTATAAGGACCCAATTGTTTGGAACAATGGCAATCGCCAGTTGTTGGGTGAGGAAATCAAAGTTTACATGAACGACTCTACCATTCGTTTTACTCACGTGTTGGGGCAGGCACTTTCTATCGAACAAATGCCAGATTCTGTGCACTTCAATCAGATTACGTCTAAAGAAATGAAGGCCTATTTTGAGGAAGGGCAGATACGATTGTCGGAATCCATCGGAAATGTACAGTCGGTCTATTATATGACCAACGACAAGGATAGCTCTTTGGTAGGACTCAATTATATGGAGACGGATACGATGCGTATGTTTATGTCTCCAGAACGAAAATTGCAGAAAATCTGGTCGAATAAGTCGGTAGGTACGTTCTATCCGATAACGCAGACACCGCCTAGCAAGCAGAAACTGCCAAACTATGCTTGGTTTGATGATATTCGGCCGAAAGATAAAAATGATATTTTCGTATGGCGAGGCAAACCGCAAGGTACGGCTCTGAAAAATATTAAGCGACATGAGGCTCCTTTGCAGATGCTTTCGTCAGGGCAGAAACAGCAAACTCCCGAAACTGTGAAAAAGGAAGAAGTTCCAGTCGGTTCTGAAAAGAAAGTCTGATGGGAATGCTTGAGCCAAGGAAACCAAGAGGTTTTCGTTACCGCTATGTGTACCAGCATGAGCGAAAGATAAACTTTCATCGGCAGCATCCAAGGACATGTTCTAAGAGCTTGACACTTCTGGTGCTGCTAGTGTTGTTGTTGCTATTGTGGATTTATATAAATTAAAAGTGAATCATGAGCGATATAATTCAGTTACTCCCCGATTCCGTGGCCAATCAGATTGCGGCAGGTGAGGTGATACAGCGTCCTGCTTCGGTCATAAAGGAATTGGTCGAAAATTCTGTTGATGCGGGTGCTCAACATATTGATGTTGTTGTCGTGGATGCGGGACGCACAAGTATTCAGGTTATTGATGATGGAAAGGGCATGTCGGAAACGGATGCCCGATTGTCGTTCGAGCGCCATGCCACTTCTAAGATTCGTCGTGCCGATGATTTGTTTGATTTGCATACCATGGGGTTTCGAGGTGAGGCCTTGGCTTCTATAGCAGCAGTGGCGCAAGTGGTACTGAAAACTCGACAGGCTAGTTGCGACATTGGTACGCAACTCACTATTGCTGGCTCTAAGGTGGAGGGACAGGAACCATGTTCATGTCCGGTGGGAAGTAATTTCTCCATCAATAATCTGTTTTATAATGTGCCTGCTCGTCGTAAGTTCTTGAAATCAAATTCGACGGAACTGAATAATATCTTGACGGCTTTCGAACGCATTGTCTTGGTTTATCCTGAAGTGTCTTTTTCCTTGCATAGCAACAACACCGAAGTTTTTAATTTGCGAAATGCAAGTCTTCGTCAACGTATTGTTGATGTCTTTGGAAAACGACTGAATCAGGATTTGCTGCCTGTCAAGGTGGAAACCACGATGTGCAAGATTACAGGATTTGTCGGAAAGCCTGAGTCAGCTCGAAAGAAAGGTGTGCATCAGTTCTTCTTTGTCAATGGAAGATACATGAAGCATCCTTATTTCAACAAGGCGGTGATGGCGGCTTTTGAACGATTGGTGCCAATAGGCGAACAAGTTCCTTATTTCTTGTATTTTGAGGTGGATCCTAAGGATATTGATGTGAATATCCATCCTACCAAAACTGAGATTAAATTTGAGAACGAACAGGCTATTTGGCAGATTCTTTCGGCTAGCATAAAAGAGTCAATTGGTATTTTCAATGATGTGCCAACGATTGATTTTGATACTGAGGACAAACCAGATATACCTGTTTATAATCCTGAGTTGACATCTATGCACACTTCGGCTCCTAAGATAAGTCTCAATCCTAATTATAATCCTTTTAAACCGGCAGGAGGAATTTCCTCAAAGTCTCCAACTCAAGTGGATCAAAATTGGGAACAACTTTATGAAGGCTTACAGAATAATCAGCCTGAAGAACAGCCTGATATTTTTGTGTCTGCTTCTTCTGACGATTCTGAAAATAGTTTGATAGCAGAGAAATCGCCAGCTCATTACCAATACAAGGGTAAATATATTATGACTGCGGTGAAATCGGGCTTGATGATTATTGACCAGCATCGTGCACATGTAAGAATCTTGTTTGAGCAGTATTTAAAACAGCTAAAAAATCATATAGGGCATTCTCAAAAGGTCCTTTTCCCAGAGGTTATACAATTTTCAACCTCTGAGAATGTGATGTTGAAACACATCATGCCCGAATTGCAAACGGTAGGTTTCGAACTGGATGATTTGGGTGGAGGAAGCTATGCGGTCAATGCTGTGCCAGCTGGTTTGGAAGGTGTCAATCCTGTGCGATTGGCACAAGATATGGTAACGACTGCTATCGAAAAAGGAGTGACGGCTGTGGAGGAAGTTAATGCTTCCTTGGCATTGTCGCTTGCTCGTAATGCTGCAATTCCACAGGGGCAGGTGTTAAGCAATGAAGAGATGGAAAATCTGGTGAATGAACTTTTTGCCTGTGAAAATGTCAATTACACTCCCGATGGAAAGAATGTGTTGTGCATTTTGCGTCAGCAGGAAATAGAGCATTTGATGGGCTGATTTTGACGTTGACACGCCAAAAATTAAGCTAAAAACGTTATTTTTTTTAGAAAAAGGTACGTTATTGTAAAAATAAATAGTAACTTTGTGCCCGAATTCCAATAGGTAGAAGTGAGTTCTATATATAATAATGTGGAATGTAAACAGATAATTAAAAGATAAGATTATGAAAAAGTTATTAGCTCTACTAGCTTTTGCTGGTATTTCTATGAGTGGTTTCGCTCAGGATGTAACTCCTACAGAGAAGTATAGTGTTGCAACAAACTCTTTCTGGAGTAATTGGTTTATTCAGGTTGGAGCAGATTGGAACGCTTGGTATTCTGCAGAGGAAAAGGATCATGGACTTTCTAAGAGCCCATTCAAGAAGTTCCGTACAAATCCTGGTGTTTCTGTAGCAATCGGTAAATGGTTCACTCCTGGTATCGGTCTTCGTACAAAGGTGCAGGGCATCTGGGGTAAGAAGGTTGATGCTGATTGGAATGAGGATACTAACGAGGGTAATGGCAATAAGTACTGGGCTCTCAACGAGCAGGTGATGTTCAACTTGAGCAACTTGCTTTGTGGTTACAATGAGAACCGTGTTTGGAATGTTATTCCTTTCGCTGGTGCTGGTGTTGGTCGCTCTATGACATACAATCGTTATGTTTTGGACTACAGCGCAGGTATTCAGTCTTCTTGGAAGGTTGCTAAGAAGGTTAATGTATATGCTGAGGCTGGTCTTAACACTTTCGAGAACGATATCGATGGTTGCGCAGGTAGCAATGGCAAGTGGTTGAAGCGCCGTTGCAATAACTTCTATGCTGAGGTAGGTCTTACCTTCAATTTGGGTAAGGGTACTTGGAAGAAGACTCCAGATGTTGATGCTATCAATGCTCTTCATCAGTCTGAGCTCGACGCTCTCAATGCTAAGTTGAATGATGCTAATGCTGAGAACGAGCGTTTGAAGACCCTTCTTGCTAACCAGAAGCCAGCTGAACAGGCTGTTAAGGAATATGTTGCTACTCCAGTTTCTGTATTCTTCGGCCTTGGCAAGACAAAGATCGCTTCTAAGAAGGATCTCGTAAATGTTCGTGCTCTTGCTGACTATGCTAAGGAGAACAATGCTAAGTTGCTCGTTAATGGTTATGCTGATTCAGCTACAGGTTCTGCTGCTATCAACCAGAAGATTTCTGAGAAGCGTGCAAATGTAGTAGCTAATGAGTTGGTTAAGATGGGTGTCGAGAAGGACAACATCACAACTAAGGCTAATGGTGGGGTTAAGGATCTCTCTCCAGTTTCTTACAACCGTCGTGCTACAGTTCAGGTTACTGAATAATTTAAAGAATTCTATATAATATAATAAGGTGAGGTGTACTGTTTGGTGCACCTCATTTTGTTTTATCCTTGTCTGTGAATAGACTTCTTTCATGCGAAAAACTTGTTTGTTGGTATAAAAACGACTGCGAAAATGACCGAAAATAGACTTTTTTGCAGAAAAAATGAAAAAAGTTGTCTAAAAATTTGGTGGAATAAAATATTGTTAGTACCTTTGCAACCGCTTACGAAAAGTAAGGGCGCTTAGCTCAGCTGGTTTAGAGCATCTGCCTTACAAGCAGAGGGTCGGCGGTTCGAATCCGTCAACGCCCACAATCATTAAAGGTCTTTCAACATTCGTTGAGAGACCTTTTCTTTTAATTAAAGCTAAAATATTCACGGATTCTCTGTTTTTTCGCTAGAAATCATTAACTTTGCACCTATAAAATAATACGTATTGTTATGAATTTAGATTTACTGACAGCCATATCACCAATAGATGGTCGTTATAGGGGAAAGACAGAGCCACTCGCAAATTATTTTTCAGAGTATGCGCTCATCCGTTATCGTGTTCGTGTAGAGATAGAGTATTTCATTACTTTGTGTGAATTGCCATTGCCACAATTGGCTTCGTTTGATCATGCGCTCTTTGAGCGTTTGCGCGATATCTATCGCAATTTCGATGAGAAGGAAGCACAGCGTGTCAAAGACATCGAAAAGGTTACCAACCATGATGTGAAGGCTGTAGAATACTTTATCAAGGAAGAATTTGATAAGATTGGTGGCTTGGATTCTTACAAGGAATTTATTCACTTCGGTCTTACTTCGCAAGATATCAACAATACTAGTGTGCCTCTTTCTGTTAAGGAAGCTTTGCAGGATGTATTCTATCCTCAGGTTGAGGAGTTGATCGCTCAGCTCCAGACGTATGCTGACGAATGGAAGAATGTGCCAATGTTGGCTAAGACGCATGGTCAGCCTGCTTCACCTACTCGCTTGGGCAAGGAGATTATGGTATATGTATATCGTCTTACAGAGCAGCTCAACACATTGAAGGCTTGCAAGCATACGGCTAAGTTTGGTGGTGCTACGGGCAACTATAATGCGCATCATGTGGCTTATCCGCAATACGATTGGAAAGCCTTTGGCAATAAGTTCGTTAGCGAAAAGTTGGGATTGGAGCGTGAGCAATACACCACGCAGATTAGCAATTACGATTATTTGGGAGCTATCTTTGATGGTATCCGTCGCATCAATACGATTATCATCGATTTGGATCGTGATTTCTGGATGTATATCTCAATGGATTACTTCAAGCAGAAAATCAAGGCAGGAGAAGTTGGCTCTAGTGCTATGCCTCACAAGGTAAATCCTATAGATTATGAGAATAGTGAAGGCAACTTAGGCATTGCCAATGCCATTCTGCAGTTCTTGGCTCAAAAATTGCCAGTGAGTCGTTTGCAGCGCGATTTGACTGATAGTACTGTGCTTCGCAACATCGGTGTGCCTCTTGGTCATAGTGTCATCGCTATTCAGAGTACTTTGAAGGGACTTCGCAAGTTGATTCTCCATGAAGAGAAATTGCAGGAGGATTTAGACAATACATGGGCTGTCGTGGCTGAGGCTATCCAAACCATATTGCGTCGTGAGGCTTATCCTCATCCATATGAGGCTTTGAAGGCTTTGACTCGCACAAATCATCACATGACGGAGGAGACAATTCATGAATTTATTCAAGGATTGAATGTGAGCGACAGCGTTAAGGCTGAATTGATGGCTATCACTCCAAGCAATTACACAGGAATGTAAATATTAAAATTTAAAAAGTATATATAATTTATTAACCCAGCCGTGAGGCTAATTAAGTATTAAAAAATGGATTCAGAATTCGAAAACAAACCTCAGGATCAGTCGTCTGAGAATGAGAACACCCGAGAGGGCTACACCCCAGCAGGCGGTTATCAGAAGAACTATCGTAGCGTAGGTCGTTCACAGCGTCCTCGCATTAATTCGCAGCGTGCTTACTCTAGCGATCGTAGTAGTAATAGTGAGGGTGGCTTCCGTCCTGAAGGCTTCGGTGCAGGTCTTCAAGGTAATGGTGAGCAACGTCCTCAGCGTAGTAGCTATGGTCGTCCACAAGGCGGATATAATAACAATCGTGGTGGTTATGGCCGTCCGCAGAATGGTGGTTATCGCCCTCGTTACAATAATGATGAGGAAGGTGGCTATCAGTCACGTGGTAGCTATGGTCGCCCACAAGGTGGTGGCTATGGTCGTCCACAGGGCAATGGTTATGGTCGCCCACAGGGTGGTGGCTATGGTCGTCCACAGGGCAATGGTTATGGTCGCCCACAGGGTGGTGGCTACGGTCGTCCACAGAATGGTGGTTATGGTCGTCCACAGGGTGGTGGCTATGGTCGTCCACAAGGTGGTGGTTATGGTCGTCCACAGGGTGGATATAATAACAATCGTGGTGGCTACGGTCGTCCACAAGGTGGTGGTTATGGTCGTCCACAGGGTGGGTATCGTCAGCACACTCCTGGTTATGATCCTAATGCAAAATATAGTCTCAAAAAACGTATTGAGTACAAGGAGGAAAACTTTGATCCTAATGAGCCATTGCGCTTGAACAAGTTCTTGGCTAATGCTGGTGTTTGCTCTCGCCGTGAGGCTGATGAGTTCATCCAGGCAGGTGTTGTTACTGTAAATGGCGAGGTGGTAACAGAATTGGGTACCAAGATTTTGCGTACTGATGAAGTGAAGTTCCACGATGCTCTTGTTTCTTTGGAGAAGAAGGTTTACATCTTGCTTAATAAACCAAAGGATTACGTTACTACAAGTGATGACCCTCAGCAGCGTAAGACGGTTATGGATCTTGTGAAGAACGCTTGTCCTGAGCGCATCTATCCTGTCGGTCGTCTCGATCGCAATACTACTGGTGTGCTTCTCTTGACCAACGATGGTGACTTGGCTAGTAAGTTGACTCACCCTAAGTTCTTGAAGA
>CAVKNU010000021.1:0-26726 GCA_963657465.1 Lachnospiraceae bacterium | reverse complement strand
TGTAGCAAATACTTTATCTAAAGTTTCATCCTCGTGAAAATAACGACGGTTCTTACGGACCAACCTGAAATTATGAAAGAAGAAAATGAGTTGGTTACAATTTGTAACCAACTTATTATTGCATGATAAAATAAATTTTACTAATTTTTGCGGCAATTTTGCGACAATTGCCGCAATTTTTCTATTTACTTGTGGCTTATTTTATTTACTTATAAAAGATTACAAGAGAGATTGATAAGATGTGTTATTAATAAAGAATAGAGGATAAAAACCTAATATTCAATGGTTTATAAAGAAAAAGGTGGAATAACCTTTCGATTATTCCACCATCTCCTTTGTGATTCCGTTGGGGTTCGAACCCAAGACCCACAGCTTAGAAGGCTGTTGCTCTAATCCAACTGAGCTACGGAACCATCCTTTTGCACTCGTGTCCATGAAAGAGCCTTTAAAACTCGAAATGCGAGTGCAAAGGTAATGCTTTTTTGCTAAACCACCAAATTTTTTGGCAATTATTTGTATTTCTTAATGTAATCTTCAGCTCTTGTGTCACCCAATTCTTTGGCTTTCTCAAAATTCTTGAGAGCCTCTTGTTTCTGCTTCTTTTCAATTTGAAGTAAACCGAGCAAGAGGTAGCCATCAGCATATTCTGGAGCAATCTTGATGCATTGGGTTGCTGCACTGATACCTTCATCGATGCGTTTTACACGTAGGTCGAGACTTGCCCATTCTGCTAGGTAGGTTGGCTCTTGTGGCGCAAGATAACAAGTACGGGCGATGTCGAAGAGAGCCTGTTGCCACATGCGCAACTTCAACTCACATTTGTAGCGAGCATAGAAGAACGTTGGTTCTATTGGGCGACTGATGGAATCGTATTCATTGTAGTCTTGCAGAGCTTTGCGATACTCACCTTTGTTGTCGAGGAACTGAGCACGTGCCAAATAGTAAGGAGCCACCACACCTGTTCGCTTGCCGACAGATACCGCACTATCAAGCAAAGCTTCGAGTTCGGCAGGAGTGCCTTTCAATTGTGCCTTGGCTTGAGCGGCTTCATAATATAACTCACCGCTTGCGATAGGGGATTGGGTAAGTGCCATGAACTGGTCGTATGCCTTCTGGTAATCATGCTTGAGATAATTAATCTGACCTTGTTGGTGCTTGTAGATAGGCTCCGGCTTGATGGAATAGGCCTTTTCTGCTTCAGCAAGTGCCTTGTCGAGTGTCCAATCGGTGTAAGTGGAATCTCCATTATACACAATCTTCTGATAGATGATGTCGGCATAGTTGGAGTGAGCCTCGTCTTTCTTGTCAGCTTTCTTGATGCCCTCCTCCAAGGTCTTTGCTGCCTCTGCAAACTTTCCTTGGTTGGTGAGTGAGATGGCTTTCTCTTTATAGCCACTGGCAGATGTAGGGAACTTCTCTATGAACTCGTTGGCATACTTGATATATACATCCCCTGTGACCTGGCCTTTATTGAGCGTCATCATCGTGAGTGCATCATTCTCGGTGTCAGGCAAAGCCGTGCGAATGCCACTCTCACGGAGTGCAGCATCCAATGTTGAAAGTCCTGTCACCTTGAGTTGCTTGGCATAGTTGGCATCGATGGCTGTTACGGAACCATTGCTGTGCATCAATCCGATGACTTGTCCGCTCTTATTAACAAAAGGACAGCCTACCGCATTTTCTGGAGCATTGTTGCTGAAGATGTAGTAGTTGTAGGAAGTCTTAAACTTTTCAACGTTGCTGATTTCTTCTTGTTGATAAGCCGGTTTCTTGATGGAATAAGGAATGAGCCAAACTTTGCTTCCTGCACTTTCTTCCTTGGTTGCCAGGGTGGCTGGGGTAGTGGAACCGATGACTCTGAATTTGGCCACGTCATACAATTCATCGGCACCCATGATGGCATCTACTTCTAGCGATTTGCCAGTAGCGTCAACAACTGTAGCCTTGGTTGCACCAATAAAAGGTTTGAAAGTACTGATAGCAGTACCTTTATTGTCGATGAATACACCTTGCGTAGATGCAATGATACTTCCATCTTTATTGAAAGTAGTGAGCGTGAAGACACTCTTGGCAGCCTTTTGTACTGGACCCGGCTGCGCCATGAGGGATGAAACGCCTAGTATCAATCCCACAATTATCATATATAGTTTTTTCATATTTCTATTTTTGTATCAGAAGTTAGCATGTACTCTTCTTTAGTAATTCCTGTGCATTGGCCAATGCTGCTTCACTGATGTCGCTACCACTTAGCATCTGTGCGATCTCTTGCACTCGCTCTTCGGCATTCAGCTCTTTCATGTGTGAAATGGTGCCTGTGGCAGTCTCTTCTTTCAGCACTTTGTAATGGTACTTACCCATTGCTGCAATCTGTGGTAGATGAGTGATAGAAATGACTTGACGGTTGTGATGCCCCATCTCTGCCATGATTTGTGCCATCTTTTCAGCAATCTTGCCACTTACACCCGTATCGATTTCATCGAAGATAATGGTAGGCAATTTGACAGCACCACTAATCATTGCTTTTAAGGAGAGCATCACACGTGCAATTTCTCCACCAGATGCCACCAGTGTGACGGATTGCATCTGGGTACTCTTATTGGCACTGAACAAGAAACGAACCTTGTCTGCGCCATCAGGAGATAGTGGCTTTTCTGTGAATGAAATCTCAAACTTTACGTTAGGAATACCTAAAGGGATGAGACGTAGCTTCATTTCCTTTTCTACCTCTTTTGCTGCTTTCTCTCTGATTTTTGTCAGTTTGGCGGCATCCTCTTTGGCTTTCTTCAGTAGAGCATTTACTTCTTTCTCTAATTCTTCCACATCTTCGTCACTATTGTCAATATGGGAGATTTGTTCTTTCAATCGTTCTCGGTTCGCAATTAATTCTTCCATGTTTTCTGCATGGAATTTTTGTTGTAAGTTATAGAGATGGTCCAACCGATCGTTGATGTTGTCGAGCATACCAGGGTCGAAATCGATGTTGTCAACGTGACCGCTGATTTCTTGTGCAATATCCTTTAGTTCGATATAGCTGCTGTCAAGTCGCTCTGCCAGCTCTTTCACGTCAGGGTACACCTCTTTTATGTTGTTGAGCATTTGGCTCGATGTTTTCAGTTGCTCTAGTACACTGCTGTTGTCACCCGACAAGGCATTGTCGGTTTCGCAGAGTGCAGTCTTTATATCCTCCGCATGACTTAGAGTTTCTGCCTCTTGCTCTAGATCTTCTAGCTCACCTGTCTGTAGGTTGGCATCGGTGAGTTCTTTGAGCTGGAAACGCAGAAACTCCTCGTTTTCTTTGTTCTTGGCTATTTCAGCCTTTAGCTGTTCCAATTGCTCCTTGGCCTTGCGATACTTTTTATACTGTGCTTGATAAACTTTCAGTTGCTCTGCGTCTTGTGCGATGATATCCACTACGTTGAGTTGAAAGTCTTCTTTTTGGAGCAATAGATTTTGGTGCTGAGAATGTATATCTACGAGTTGTTCACCCAGCTCGCGCATGCGAATGAGTGGTACAGGTGTGTCGTTGATGAAGGCACGACTTTTGCCAGCAGCCGTCAATTCCCTACGGATAATGGTGTCTTCGGCATCATAGTCGATGTCATTATCCGTAAAGAAAGCTTGCATGCCATATTGTGACAAATCGAAGTGTGCCTCGATGATGCATCGGTCTTTGCCAGCCTTGATCGCTTTGGTGTCGGCGCGATTGCCCAACAATAATCCGATGGCTCCGAGGATGATGCTCTTGCCTGCTCCCGTTTCGCCAGTGATGACAGAGAATCCTCGATGCATCTTGATGTCTAGCTCTTCGATGAGCGTAAAGTTTTTTATATATAATTGTTTGAGCATGATTCCTTTATTGCTTGATTAAATCCCAATATTTGTTTTGGGATGGGTTGATGTTGGAGAGAAGTTCGTAGATGTTTTCTTTCTCCTTTTGTGTTCCCTTGCTTTTATAGATGTTGGCGAGTTCGTCTTTCTTGTAGTCTGTCCATATCTGCGGCAAAAGGCTGAGGGGTTTGTTTTCCTTTGCTTTTTGGAGGCAGTTGGTCAGGGCGGCTGTGATTTCAGTGCGTCCTCGCTCGGCATTGTTTGCCATCTCGTCGAGTCCCTTGCGATAGTAATCGTATTGCAGCTGCCGGAAAGGACTCATCCCACCATCTAGATAGTCGGAGATGATGGCATAGCGATTGCGGTCGTTCTCGAAAGCCTTCCAACCGGGATAGTTGAGGTTCTGCGTGTTGTTGGTGAGATTCATGCAGCGTTGCAAGATGTCCTCACCTCCCATGGGTGCAAAGCTGTCTAGGTCTAATCCGATGATGAGATAGGCATAATATGCACAGAGTGCGGTGAGTTGATTGTCAATGTTCTCTTCATTGAAGTCGAGTTGGTCGAACTCCGCAAATCGAAATGTAAAGTTGTCGTCTGTATTATTATATAAGGTAGAAGTGTAAGCCGAATTGAAGATGGGACGGTTGGCTTGGATGAGTGCTTTGCAAGTAAACAAGTTCTGGTCTTTGTCATACTTGTTGACAGTGATGTTGAAGTTGCATACAATACGCTCGTTCTTCTGGAAGTGGAAAGGAGTCCACTGTCTGTCATTGATGAATTGTTCCACCGTCTGTTGCAGATTGTCGAACACCGATTTGTCGGTGCCCGATATCTGTGCATGGTTGATGGTGACCTTGGCTTGCAGTTCCTGTGCCTCAACGTTCCTGGTCCCACTAAAGCAGATGAGCCAGCTCATCAATAATGTCATGAGCCACTTCTGTCTTTGGTTTCTTCTCATATTCTTTTTTCCCCTTTTCCGAAATAATCGTTATCTGGTTGTCATCGGTACGGAAGGTTGTGCCTGGTATGCGTGTTGAGTTGAGCACGATGAAGTCGGCATTCTTTTTCTGTCGCTTTTTCTGTGCATTGCTCTCTTCGTCATTGGTTTCCAAGGCAAAAGCCACGATGTGTTGATGAGCTTGTTTCATCTTACCTAGGGCTGCGGCGATGTCGTGCGTGGGAACAAGACGCAATTCCAAGTCGTCTTTTTCTCGCTTAATCTTCTTATCTGCCACGTTAGCAGGTCGAAAGTCGGCTACGGCAGCACACAGAATTGCAGCATCTGTCGTGGCAAAAGCTTGTGTGGCAGCTTGATACATCTCCTCACAACTTTCCACATCAATGCGTTGGATTCCTGGGTTACATTGTAGTGCCACAGGCCCCGCAATGAGTGTCACCTCAGCACCTCTCTTTCGGCATTCCTCTGCAAGTGCAAATCCCATTTTGCCCGATGAGTAGTTGCCAATGAATCTCACGGGGTCTATCTTCTCATAGGTAGGTCCGGCAGTAATCATCACCTTCTTTCCCAAGAGGTCTTGAGTATGAGCAGAATCAGAAGATTCAAAGTAACGGTCGAGACAATCCACAATGATGTCTGGTTCTTCCATTCTTCCTTTTCCCTCTAATCCACTGGCGAGGAATCCTACTTCTGGTTCGATGATATGGTTTCCATAGCCCAGAAGTGTCTTCATATTCTGCTGGGTAGATGGATGCTTGTACATGTCGAGATCCATGGCTGGGGCGATGAATACCGGTGCCTTCATCGACAGATAGGTGGTGATGAGCATGTTGTCGGCAATGCCGTTGGCCATCTTGCCTAATGTCGATGCCGTGCAAGGTGCAATGAGCATGGCATCTGCCCAAAGCCCTAGATCCACATGAGAGTTCCATGTTCCGTCACGTTGTGAAAAGAACTCGCTTATCACTGGTTTATGAGTGAGTGCCGAGAGTGTGATGGGGGTGATGAATTCCTTGCCCGCAGGCGTGATGACCACCTGCACCTCGGCTCCTCGCTTGATGAGACCTCGTATGATGAGGCATGCTTTGTAGGCAGCAATGGAGCCCGTGATGCCCAATACGATTTTCTTACCTTTTATCATTTGCCCATTCTCTTGTTGAACTCACGTAGGCGGATGCGAGTAAGCACCTGCTTGGTGTTGTTGGTGAAGTCGCTGCCTAGAACCCATGTAAAGTAACCTGGGTCTTTGTGCAATACCTCAGCCACATCATATCCTTTGTATTTACCGAAATTGAAAACCTCATGCTTGCGTGGCTCTCCTTTTTCATCGGTGAGCACGTTGCCTTGGGCATCCTTCATCTCTTGCCATACGATACGTCCTGCAAAATCCACATTGTCGTTTTGCTTAGAGAAGTCGGCCAACGCATCCATGTCATTGTTGAGTACGCGTTCTGGTTCTTCTTGTACGCCTGGGGCATATTTGTCAAGTTCTCCCATCAGCACACGATAAGTTGCCTCGGTGTCTTGGTCGGCACGATGGGCTTCGAAGTCTTCTTCCATCTTTCTACCGCAATAGAACTTATAGGCAGCTGCCAAGTTACGGCGTTCCATCTTCATGAAAATGGTTTGTGCATCGATGAGACGGCATTTCGAGAAGTCAAAGTCGATGCCTGCACGAAGAAACTCTTCGGCGAGCATAGGTACGTCGAAATGGTTGGAATTATAGCCAGCGAAGTCACAGCCTGTGAATTCCTTTTCAAGATTGGCCGCCAACTCTTTGAATGAAGGAGCATCTTTCACGTCATCATTGCTGATGCCTGTGAGGGTAACCACTTCCTCTGGAATAGGTTTGCCAGGATTGACAAAAAAGTTCTTGCGTTCTTCTGTCCCATCAGGTTTGACCTTGATGTATGACATCTGTATAATACGGTCTTTGACCAAGTCGAGACCTGTAGTCTCTAGGTCAAAGACGATCAATGGTTTCTTAAGATTCAGTTTCATTTCTCCTTCTCCTGTAATTAGTCGTTAAGCAACATAGGCATGAGAAGCATCAGAATATCCTCATTCTCTGGCTGTTCGGCAGGCACAAAGATTCCTGCACGACTAGGATCTGCCAGTTCGATGATGACATGCTCGCTCTGTAAGTTGCTGAGAACTTCCATCAAACCTGTGCCCTTGAAGCCGATGCTGATAGGAGAACCTTCGTATTCACAACTGAGTTTTTCTTTGGCAGCAGTTGCGAAATCAATATCCTCGGAAGAAACTTCGAAGTGGTTGTTCTCAATGCGGAAGCGTACCAACTGGCTACTTTCACTTGCAAATGGCAAAACACGACGGATGGCACTGATAAGCGCCTTGCGATCGATAGTAGCCTTGCATGGATTGTTGGCAGGGATGACAGAATTGTAGTTAGGATAGCGACCATCAACGAGGCGGCATCTCATTTCGCCATCACTGAAGAAAATCTCTGCTGTGCGCTCATCGAACTTAATGTCAACATCATCGCCGTCCTTGGTGAGGATGTTCTTGAGTAAAGATCCTGGCTTCTTAGGCAAGTTGAACTCTGCAGGAACCTCACTCTTGATGCTATAGTTCAAGTTTCTCACCAATTTATGTCCATCGCTGGCAACAATGGCAACGGCGTCGGCAGTCAGGTCGAAATGAATAGAGTTCATAACTGGGCGCAACTCATCGTTGCCTGTTGCAAAGATGGTGCGTGACAAGTTGTCGATGAGCAACTGTGCTGGCAAAGTCACAGAATGAACATCGTCACCCATATGTTGAGAGCGTGGATACGGTTCAGCATCCATACCCGTGAAATTGTAGAGACCGTTCTGGTAAAGCAACTTGATCGCATAGCTCTCATTCTCGATATCTACATCAAACTGCAATGGCTGCTCAGGCAGCTCCTTGAGTGCGTCGAGCATCACACGGTTAGGAATACAGAATTCTCCGTTACCTTCCACGTCTGTGAGTGGGAGTGTGCTCTTGATGATGTTGTCACTGTCGCTGGCTGTGATAGTCATACTGTCTTCAGCGACCTCGAAAAGAAAGCAGTCGAGGATAGGAAGCGAGTTCTTACCGCTGATAACCTTAGAAAGCATGTTGAGCTTGGAGCTCAATGCAGAACTGGATACTGTAAATCTCATGAGTATATAATTTTAAATTTTGTTGCAATTATTAGATATTCTCGTGCCAATGGCACAAATATGAGCACAAAAATACAAAAAAACTTGATGATAGACAAAAAAAACGGAGAAATGTTTTAGTTTTAGAACTATTTTTATTAATTTCGCAGTCAAATACGAAAAACTTTTATTTTAAATATATGGAATTACAAGGAAAGGTTATCGCCGTTTTACCTGAAAGAAGCGGTGTCTCTGCAAGAGGAGAGTGGAAGTCTCAGTCGTTCGTTATCGAAACTCATGAGCAGTATCCTAAGCAGATGGTGTTTGATGTGTTTGGTGCTGACCGCTTGGCTCAGTTCAACATAAATACTGGTGATGAGATTAATGTCTCTTTCGACATTACAGCTCATGAGTACCAGGGACGTTGGTTTAATAATATCCGTGCATGGAATGTCGTGCATGTTGACCCTAATGCAGTTGCTGCTATGCAGGGTGGTATGCAGCCTGGTGCTCCATTCCCTCCAATGGGTGCACCTGTAGCTCCGGCTCAGCCTGCTGCTTCAGCCGATGGTGCCACAGCTCCATTCCCTCCAGCTCAGCCTGCTGCTCCTGCTGAGGGTGAAAGTGCTGACGACCTGCCATTCTAAAATAAAAAATCTCTCAACCAAGCAAAATAAGGTTGAGAGATTTTTTTTATTCTTTCCTTCTTCTTGCTTCAAAGAATCTTCGGCTGAAGGCAAAGAAGAGTATTACGCTGGCGGCATTCTCTATCGCTACCATCCAGAATGTGCCTACATATCCGAAATATTCGGCTACCACGCCTCCCAAGAGACATCCTATACCAAATCCTAAGTCCCATCCCGTGAGGATGCTGCTGTTGGCGGTGCCTCGCTGATCGTGCCTTGCCACATTGATAAACATATTGAGGAAGGCAGGATAGAGATGTCCGTTGCCTAGTCCGATGAGGCAAGCTGATAGGTAGTAAGCTATCGGATGCTTGATGGCTACGAATATCGTGAAACCTACGAGTGAGATAAGCATTCCCTCGGCTGCATTTTGCGTTAACTTACCTTTGCTCAGAGCTTTGCGACCTTGCAGACGAGATACGAAAAGACCGATGGAAAGCAAGGCAAAGTAGGTGCCAGTGCCTCCTGTGATGCCTAGTTCTTCTTTGCTGTAGATGGCAAGATAATTGCTCAGTACCCCCCAGCAGAAACCAAACATGGCGATGTTGATGGCTAGCAACCATGCCCTTGTCAGGAAGAAACGGTCGAGCGATAGCTTGTCCTTGTTCTTTACAATCTCTTTTGCTGGCAATTGGATGCTCCCTGCGATAACTACGGAGGCTATAGCTACAGCAAATGCCAACCAGAAGAGCACCATATAACTACCCACGAGGTTGTGCAGATAGATGCCTATGGATGGTGCCAATGCCATGGCGAAATTGTTGCTCAGACCATAAAGTCCGATGCCCTCATTGCGTCGGCTGGCTGGCAATACGTCGATGGCGCAGGTACTGTTGGCTACCGTCACCGCTCCGAAAGGTCCACCGTGTAATGTACGGCAGATGGCAAACATCAAGATGGTGCTGGCTGCGATGTAGCCTGCAAAGAAGATGGCGAATGCCGAGAGACAGCACATCAATACCTTCTTGCGAGAAAAGCTATCGACCACGTATCCGCTGAATGGACGGATGATGAGGGCTGCCACCGTGTAGCCACTCAGTACGATGCCTATCATGTCCTTGCTTGCCCCGTACGTCTCGCTCAGATAGAGTGGCAGGAGAGGAGTAAGAAGGTAGAAGGCGAAGTATAAGAGAAAGTTGGTGGTCATTACCTTGACGTAGTTGGCGTTCCATAGTTTTTCTTTCATAGGCATATCGTATTTGTCGTTGTATTATATAAGAAGTCTTCGGAGTTTATAGGAATAGTTTTCCGATAATATCCTTTCTAAAACCGCACATCAGCTGTTGTGCGGGTGTCCAACAGCTGATGTGCAGTCGCACAACAGCTGATGTGCGGCTGCATACCACCTGTTGTGCGCTAAATTTTATCTTCTAACCATGCGTCGATGAGACGTCGAGCGATGGAAAGTTTCTCTGGTAGGATAGGGAGGTTGTCTTTTGAAAACCATTTTCCACGTGACAGCTCTTCCTTCTGTAGATGTATCTCGCCATCGACATATTCGGCAGAATAGCCCACCATGAGACCACTAGGATAAGGCCATGGCTGTGAGCCGAAGTATTTCAAGTTTCTGATAGTCAGACCAGTCTCTTCCATTACTTCACGATGTACTGCCTCTTCCAAACTCTCTCCGGTCTCAACAAAACCAGCCACGAGACTATCAAAGTTTCCCTTGAAATTGCGTGCGTGAACCAGCAATACTTGGTCGCCCTTCTTGATGAGTACGATGATGGCTGTGGCGAGTGAAGGCCATACCGATTTGCCACATTCTGTACATTTCTTACTGATGTCGGTGGCCATCTTCATGGGTGCTCCGCAGACACCACAGAATTGGGTGTTTTGATCCCAGTAGTTGAGCTCTTGGCATTTGCCTGCCTTTTGGTAGAGGGCAGGGGTGAGCTTGTAGAAGCTAGGGCGCAGACCACACATCTCGTATTTGGGATTATCGGTGATGGGAGTAGGTATGGTGAAAGTCTTTACTTCAGTACCATCTTCCATGGGGGTGATGTTGAGAACATGCGTCCAAGGCTTGAGCTCTATAGGGCTTTCCTCACAACATGGAATCGTATAGGTCCCGTCTTCTTTCTTTTCGAGCAAGAGATCTGTCTTGCAGAATATAAACCAATATTTCATATTTTCTCAGTGACTTACTTGTGTTGCATATCTTACTTGGTGCCAAAGAGAAGTTGCATATCTTTTTCTGCTGCAGGTTTTACCCATGCTTCAGGCACGAACTTCCAGTTGTTGTTAGGTTTGGCATCCACGGTTCCCATTTTTTCAATTTCTTCCATGAGATAATAGCGTTGGTCTCTTTCGCTTCGCCAGATGATGCGACTCTCCAATTCTTCTTTTGGAATGCCGGCACCACGAGTGAGAAGCTCGCCGCCACCATTGCCACGGTAGCTATTGACGGCAACCGTATAAGTCTTCTTTTCGTCGAAAGGCTGGCCGTTGCTCATATGGAGAATTTTTACTTTCTCGCCATTAGGCTTGGTCACATCTACCTCATAGTCGATGCCGGCGGCACTGTCAAAGTTGAAAGAGAAGTTCTTGAAGCCTAAACGTTGCTGGTCTCCCCATGTACGGTTGTCGAGCAAGAGCAAATGGTCATTTGGAGACTTCATGGTGTTCACCCATAGGTCGTAGCTCATCTCTAGATGTTTGCGAATCTCCTCACCAGTGAGCTTCATTACGTAGAGTTGATTCTCATACTTATAGAGGTTGAACATGTCGCTCACATAGATAGGACCAGCTTTGATGCTGGAATTAAACTGTAGTGGAGCATTGAAAGCTATGTCTGCCTTGGTGATTTGAAGCTCCAGATTGAGGATGAAATCATTGAATGCGCTACTGCCAAAATAAGAATCACGGCTGTAGATGGTATTCTTGAAAGTACCAATCTGCTTGCTTACGTAATTGTTGACAGCATCTATCTGTGGCTTGAATGTTTCCATGAATTTCTCGTCGATAGGACAATTTGTCACATCTGCGAGTTTGCCTTCAATTTTCTTGTCAACCACAACGAATGTTTTCTTGCCATTTACCTTGCGCTTGTCAAGTGTGAGTGTGATTTCTGCATCAGCCACACTATTGGCATTGTTGGCTGGGTCGAGGAGCAAAACATTCTGACCAGCCACGTTGGTAACTGTTTCATTACATTTGGTGTGGTCATGACCGAAAAGCACCATGTCGAATCCTGGTACCTCTTTTGCTACTTTGAGGGATGCGTCTTCATCATATTCAGCAGTCTGTATGCCTCCATCCTTACCACTATGGAAGAGACCGATGATAACATCAGGCTTTTCATTTTCTTGCAGATATTTTACCCATTGTTTGGCGCTGGTAACCATGTTCTCAAAGCGAAGTCCACTCCAGAGATTTTCTGTCAGCCAATTTGGAATAGCAGGAGTCAGCATGCCCAAAACTGCCACTTTTACACCCTCTCGATTTAAGATGATGTAAGGCTTAACATAAGGTTTGTTGGTCTTGGTATCGATGATGTTAGCACCAAGTACAGGGCAGTTGAGCTCACTTACCCATTTGTCATATACGGCATGACCTGTCTCTATATCATGGTTTCCAAATGCCTCGGCATCATACTTCATGTAGTTGACTACATCTGCAGCCACATTGCGTGACTGGGTATTGATATAGTTGTAGAAGTAGCAGGTAGGCTGTCCCTGTAGGATGTCACCATTCTCTAACACGATAAGGTTGTCTTTGTATGTCTGTCGCAAAGAGTCAACATACGATGATACTCGTGCCAAGGAACCCGTCTTTGGCTTACGGTTGATGAAGTCGTAAGGGAAGAACGAACCGTGTACGTCACTTGTCTCAATGATTCGAAGCTTTACTGTGCGTTGAGCTGCCATAGCTTGTGAATTAAAAGTTAGCGCTAGCAAGAGCGCTGTCAATACATGTTTCATAACTGTCAATTTTGATTTGTGTGCAAAAATACAAAAAAGAAAGGAAACACGGCATACTTTTTGTAGGATAATTATTAAAAATAAAAAATAGGAGGCTTTAAATTATGGCATTTGTAGATTATTACAAGATTTTGGGTGTTGACAAGAGCATTCCTCAGAAGGATGTTCGAGCGGCATACCGTAAGCGTGCTAAGCAGTTTCATCCGGATTTGCATCCTAATGACCCGAAGGCTAAGGCTAAATTTCAGGCCCTCAATGAGGCTTATGATGTAATTTCTGATCCTGACAAGCGTGCTAAATATGATAAATATGGTGAGCAATGGAAGAATGCTGCTGCGTATGAACAGGCTGGCGGAGGCTTTGGAGGCTTCGGCGGCGGAGGTTCGGCAGGTGGCAATCCTTTCGAAGGCTTCGATTTTAGTAACTTTGGTTCTGGAGGCAGTGGCTTCAGTAGTTTCTTTGAGAATCTTTTCGGTGGCGGAGGACGTAGCCGAGGAGCAGGAGCTGGCTTTGGGGCAGGACCGGACTTTGGTACACAAAATATGCGTCAGAGCTCGGGTGAGATGAATATGAATGTAAATATTGACATCTATACCGCATTGCTTGGTGGTGAGGGAATTGTCAAGTTGAGCAATGGCTCGAAGATAAGATTGAAGATTAAGCCAGAAACGCAAAATGGCACCAAGGTTCGTGTACGTGGAAAAGGTTACGATCGAGGAGATGGAACATTTGGTGACTTGATTATTACCTATAATGTGAAATTACCAACTGGCTTGAATGAACGCCAGAAGGAATTGTTGAAACAAATGAAGGAGGCTCAATAAAGCCTCCTTCTTTTGTTTTATTATTGTTCTGCTGCATTTACTTTTGACATATTGAAAGAATTTATCTTACCGTCAGGTGAGACGGCTGCATTGATTTTGAACAGATTTTCTTTCTTGGATCCATCTACATGGTCAATGTCCTGGCGAGCAGAGAATTGTACTTGATATTCATATTCTTCGTCGCCTACCTCGCGCTTCTTAATCTGGTAGTCGTTGTTGATGTGCCAATTCATGTTGGCAACATCCTCCTTATAGAGTTTTTCCATAAAGGTGACAACGTCGGACTTGGTGGCTTGTACCTTACCTAATAACGAAGAAAGAACATCATCGCATGTGGCTGTCAATCCATCTGCATTACGAGAATTGATGCATTGGAAGAATTGGCGGAAGAGTCCGCTGACCATTGCTTTTTCCTCTGGTGAGAGGTCACGGCTCTTCACTTTCTTGAGTGCATTCTCAGCCTCTTCGATATGTGCGCCGTCCACATGCTCATCGAGGTAATTTTGATAAGCGTCGGCATTGTCGGCATTCTTTGCGATGATCCAGTCGATAGAGTCGATGCGATTCCATGCTTCCAACTTATGAGGGCTATTTGGATATTTCTGCAGGTAAGCTTCGAGTGCTTCCTTAGAACCACTTACCACGGCATTGGTCCAATCGCTATCGGTCTGTTTGAGCATACTTAGATGCGCCTGTATGGAATCAATGTGTGCTTGGTCGGCATCCTTGTAGGTATCTAGATAGCTTTGTAATACCGTTGGGTCTGTACTGCTCATTGCATATTCGTATGCTTCTTTCTCTTTGTTCCTATTGGCATTGTCATAGAAATAATACATGATGCCACACACGATGATGGCAAAAAGGAAGGATGTGACGAAAATACCTCTGCCATTTTTCTTTGTCACTTTTTCTTCAGCCTGTGCATTATTGGAGGTAGGTGGCACAGGTTGCTCTACTGGTGGAGTAGGTGGCGTTGGTGGAACAGGTGGAACCATGGTGCGAACTGGTGGCACGGTTGATGGAGCAACAGGCGATTGTTGGGTCGCATAAGGAGACATGTGACAGTTAGGGCACATGCCTAATTCTTTGAAATACACTTCTCCACAGTTAGGACATTTTGTAACTTTGCCTGCGATTTCTACGCCACAGCTAGGGCAAAAGGGTGCTTTGTCACTAATTTGGTGTCCGCACTCAGGGCATTTTATAATTGCCATATAGTATTTTATGTCGTTAAATTGTTAATAATCAAATTCTTGTAGAGGGGCTTATCGGTGCCTAAATCTGATTTCCCTCAATCGGTGTCTGCCTAGAAAACGGCTCTTGTCAACGTATCCATTGACTCCATTGAGCCTTCCCTTTCCGGTGTATTGCCACATTTCAATGTCTCGTCCATCCACCAATCCTGGCTCTTGCTTATTGTATTGTGCAATCATGAGTTTGTAACTGTCGAGCTTGCCAAGCAGATAGTTGTCATAGAAGTTGGCACCCGTGTAAACGAGGGGCTTCTGTTTGTAGGCTTTTTCTACGAGATGCAAAAACTTGAAAAGTGAGTCGCAGAATTCTTCGGTAGGCAGTCCACTCTTGGTTTCTACGTCTATCATGGGCAATAAATCCTGGTCTTCTGGGCGACATTGAGCCATGAAGTTTGCTAATTGGGTCTGTTGTGGGATTCGGGCACGATAAAAGTGGTAGGACCCCACTTTAAGTCCATATCGATGTGCTAAATCTATGTTTTGTTTGTATTTGCTATCCACATTGTTGCCTCCTTCTGTGGCTTTCAGGTAAACATAAGCCATTTTGGAATTGTTGCCCACAGTTTCCCAGAACACATTGCCTTGGTAATGGCTCATGTCAATACCATGCACATGCTTGCAAGTGTCCTCGCATTGCACTTGGGCGTATGTTCCTAATGTGAATATTGTTGTTATAAGAGTTATAATAATCCGTTTCATAATTGCAAAGATACGAAAAAGATGAGATATTAGTATCAGTAAGGGTTGATTTTTAGATATATTTTATATTTCTCATCTTTTTCGTAGCGTTGATAAGGTATTCTATTCTTCAATTTCGGAAAGTGAACGGAAGAATTTGTTGAGAAAGTTGCTTGTTGTTTCAATAGGCGCATAGCTGAAGTAGCGCATGCTTCGACGTAAATTCTTGCGCATGGTGCCTCCTGTGGTATGCACGAATCCCGATTCCGTTTGCTTGAACTTAATTTCTTCTTGGTCTTTGATGTTGTAATAAAGTGAACGCAAGGTTAGCTTGTAAGCTCCTTGTTCTATGTGATGCACAAATGGGATTTCATCTTGCTCGAAGTCGAAAAACTTGATGAGTATGCTTCCTTCCAATTGTGCCAAACGCTGGATGCGAAGCTTCTTGATCCATGTCTCTAGTTTGATGAAGTCCACTTTGTCTCCACGGGTGCGTAGGTATTGCCCTAGTTGTATGATGCTTTGTAGGTTGATTCCGCTGGTGAGGATGCTATTGATATTGCTTACGATTAGGCGCAATAGATAGACCGTTTCAACAGAAGTGTCGATGGCGTGACGCTCATTCTGTTGAATACTGATGAGGCGGCGGTTTAAGAATCCGTTGTTCATGCGCACTTCCCCAATGGGAATGTCGTTTAAGTTCTTCATCATCTGGGCAATCTTCTGCTTCTTGAAGGTTGTCATCGGCTCCATTTCTTCGTGAATGCCAAAGTTGGCAGCGCGCAATTGGATGAATAGGTTTCTTTGTAAAAAGTCCATCGCTATATACTATTTTTGTGATATGAAAGTCTAGTTTGTTCGATACTTAACTAAATTTCTTCGGATAGCGGAAGAAAATGGCTACTAGGGCAGCAATGCCGATGGCCATTGGATAATACAAGTAAGGGAGTATATCCATAGGACTAAGACCTGATAGTCCTGCAGCTAAAAGCATCTGTACACTATAAGGAATTAGTCCTTGGATGGTACAAGAGAATGTGTCGAGAATGCTGGCTGCCTTGCGATTGTCAACGCCAAATTTGTCGCCAATCCTTTTGGCAATATTACCTACGGTGAGAATGGCTACCGTGTTGTTGGCTGTACAGATGTTGACCATGGAAACCAGGGCGGCAATGGAAAGCTCCGCACCTCTTCGTGTGCTGACGTGAGCTGTTATCTTATTAATGATATAGTTGATGCCTCCGTTTTCTCGAATGATTTCGAGCATTCCACCTGCCATCATGGCAATGATGACGAGCTCACCCATACCGATGACTCCATCGCCCATGGCAGAGAACCAACCGAAAAGATTGTAAGAACTAGGTGTTCCCATCATGTTCCCGATGATTCCGATAGCCCCGCATAGTATGGTTCCAAGTGTTAGCACGGCCATGACGTTCATCCCCGCAATGGCTGTAATAAGCACTATGATATAAGGTAAAACCTTGATATAGTGTACCTCTTCGATATGCGTTGGAGCCTTAATGCCTGCACCCAAAAAGGCATAGATGCCTAAGATGATAAGTGCAGCAGGAACAACAATGAGTGAATTTACCTTAAACTTGTCGCTCATCCTACATTCTTGAGTTTGGGTAGCAACAACAGTTGTGTCAGAGATGAAAGATAGATTATCTCCAAAATAAGCACCACCTACGATGATAGCCACAGTGAGTCCGATGTTGGCATCAACGGAATGTGCAAGTCCTGCGGCGATAGGTACCAATGCCACGACAGTGCCCACACTCGTACCGATGGATAGGGATATGAAACATGCCGCAAGAAATAATCCAGGGAGAATCAAGTTTGCTGGCAAAATGCTAAGTGCGAGGTTGACCGTAGCATCTACGGCTCCCATAGCCTTTGCTGAAGCGGCAAAGGCTCCTGCCAAGACATATATCCAAAGCATGAGCATCAGATTACTGGCACCTGCACCTTTGCTATAGGTGTCGATACGCTTTTTGATAGGCATGCCACCGGAAATCGCCACGGCATAGATGCTAGATATCATGAATGCCACAGTGAGTGAAAGGTTGGTGTCCTTGTCTCCACTTTCTACAGAGTAGGCAGTGAAGACAATGATAAACCCGATGAGTATAAACAGTGGCGATAGTGCCAGTAATCCTTTTTTGTTGCTCATTTTGATGATTTTGTTAGAGTTCTATACAAGAGGGAGCCTCCTTATTACAGGGTAACTCCATTCTTGAAGATTGATATTTCGCGATAGCCATTATGCTCATTGCGAGCTTCCTCGCCACTTGCCACGGCGATAATCTTGTCTATGAACTTGCGCACGAGGTCTTTCATCTCTGTGCCCTCTACCAGCTCACCTGCGTTGAAGTCTATCCAATTAGGCTTGTTGTGTGCAAGGTTGCTGTTGGTGGAAATCTTCATTGTTGGTACGAAGGTGCCGAATGGAGTGCCACGACCAGTGGTAAAGAGTACTAACTGGCATCCTGCAGAGGCAAGTGCTGTTGCAGCAACCAGGTCATTACCTGGAGCGGAAAGAAGATTCAGACCTGTATGCTCTAGTCTGTCACCATATTGTAAAACTCCACTTACTGGAGCACGACCACATTTCTGTGTACATCCCAGTGCCTTATCTTCAAGGGTAGAGATACCACCAGCTTTGTTGCCAGGAGAAGGATTCTCGCCTACTGGTTCACCATGAGAAAGGAAATATTCCTTAAAGTCATTGATGAGATGCACCGTTTTCTCGAACAATTCCTTGTTCTCGCAACGGTTCATGAGAATGGTCTCTGCTCCAAACATTTCTGGTACCTCGGTCAAAATGCTGGTTCCTCCTTGTGCTACAAGCCAATCGGAGAACTCACCTACCAATGGGTTGGCTGTGATGCCACTGAAACCGTCAGAACCTCCACATTTCAAACCTACGCGAAGTTTGTTGACAGAAACTTCCTCGCGCTTGTCTTCTTTGGCTTTGGCATAGAGATCACGGAGAATCTTCATACCTTCTTCCAATTCATCGCCCTCTACCTTCTGTGTAACGAGTAACTTGATGCGATCCTTGTCGTAGTCGCCAAGCATCTCCATGAAAGCGTCTGGCTGGTTGTTCTCACAGCCCAAGGACAATACGAGTACTGCACCTGCATTAGGGTGGAGGCAAATGTCACGCAAAACTTTGCGAGTGTTCTCATGGTCGCCTGAGAGCTGAGAGCAACCATAGTTGTGATGCCATGCATGAATTGCATCGATACCCTCGCAGTGAGTCTCTTGTTTCAGCAGTTCTACCAACTTCTCGGCGATTCCGTTTACACAGCCTACAGTAGGTACGATCCAAATCTCATTTCTGACACCTACTTCACCGTTTTTGCGTACATAGCCTTTAAATGTGCGATGCTCGTCAGCAATGTTGAGTGTCTCGTCAACAGGCTTGTAGGTGTATTCAAGCGTTCCGGCAAGATTGGTCTTGAGGTTGTTTTCATTGACCCACTCTCCCTGTTTCAAGTCTTGCTTGGCATGGCCGATAGGGTAGCCGTACTTGATGATGTCTTTTCCTTTAGGGGTGTCGTCGATAAGCACCTTGTGTCCAGCAGGGGTATCTTGTAAAAGAGTGATGCCTTTGCCATCGACTTCAATAGTCTCACCTTTTTTCATAGGGCGAAGACAAACCACTACCGAGTCGGCAGGGTTGATTTTGATAAAGTTTGATAGTTTCATACGTAGAATGTTTTTATATAATTATTTTATTAATAGCGCATTACAATTGGGTTCTGCGATAGAATTCCACATTTTCTTTCATCAGCAATTCTATAGGCATGTAGTTTACTGGTGGAACTTTTTTCTTGAGTACGATAGCACGGAATAGAGCTTCCACGCACGAATACCCTTGCATGTAGGCATGTTGCGCAATGAGGAAAGATATGCTTCCTTCTCTTAGACAACGAGCATTCTTTTCTACCATATCATATCCCATGATTTGAATTTCACGGCGGTTGGTCTTCAATAGAAAATCCCCCACGATATGAGCTTTTGATGTCATCGTGATGCAATGATGAGTCTGTGGATGGGTGCTGAAGTATTTCTCTAGCATTTTTATATACTCAGCGCGTGTACCATTCAGTGGAAGGTCGAGGTCAATAATATTGACGTTAGGAAAATGGTCGTGCATGTAATGACGGAATCCCACCTCTCGGTTGTCTTGCTGTTTGCTGACCACCCGTCCATCTTTGGTTTGTCGCATAAGCATTACTTCTTTTTCTTTTGCGGCAATCATCATAAGCATTTTTGCAGCAAAATATCCACTGCAAAAAGAATCTTGACCGAAGAAAGAAAGTGGCTTGAGGTCGGGCATATAGGAGTCAAGCAGTATGAATGGGATGTTGTGCTCATGAAGTTGATCGGTAAATTCGCGAGTGACATCTAATGACGATGGGACAACAACGACTCCTTCTGGGGCAGCGTTGATGATTTCGATGCCTCTTTCTCGGAAAGATTCTTCGCTAGAACGTTCATAGAATCTGATCTCTAAGTTGATATGGAAGTCTCTTCGGCTGTCCTCACACTTGCGTGCACCTTCTTCAATTTCTTCCCAATAAGCTTCCGACTCATGTTTCGGAATCAAAAGATAAAAGGTGTAAGATTTGTTGTATGCCAATGCACTGGCATACATGTTCGGTTGATAATTCATTTCTTTGAGCGCTTTTTCCACCTTTTCGCGTGCTGGTTTTGACACATTAGGGCGGTTGTGCAGAACTCTGTCCACGGTTCCTACAGATACGCCTGCTCTCTCGGCTATATCTTTGATTCTGATTTTGTCGGCCATGTTTACTTAATAATGTTTGCTGTGACGCCTTCGCGCGTACCTTAAAATAATAGGGTATTGCTGTTGCTGTGCTTTGCCACAATTTGAATGTCTTATATGGGGTGTGCGCGTCCACAACTCCATATTTCGGCACAAATATACAACAAAAAATCGAATTGTGCGAATGCACAGCATGTTTTTTGCACGAAAAACAAAAAAAAACTTGATTTTGCTTTGTTATTCGAGAAATAATGGTTATTTTTGCCCCGAAATAATTTAGAACAACTATAAAGAAACAAATTAAAACATTTCAAAACAATGGCAAAAATTGTAACATTAGGTGAGATTATGCTTCGCTTGTCTCCAGAAGGTAATGATCGTTTCATTCAGAGTGATTCTTTCCGTATCATCCCTGGTGGTGGTGAGGCTAACGTAGCTGTTAGTGTGGCTAACTATGGTCATGAGGCATATTTCGTATCTAAGTTGCCTAAGCACGAGATTGGTCAGATAGCAGTCAATGCGCTTCGTCGTTATGGCGTTAACACTGACTTCATCGCTCGTGGTGGCGACCGTGTTGGTCTTTACTATGCAGAGACTGGTGCTTCTATGCGTCCTTCTAAGGTTATCTACGACCGTGCTCATAGTTCTATTGCAGAGGCTGATCCATCTGATTTCGACTTCGATAAGATTATGGAAGGTGCTCAGTGGTTCCACTGGAGTGGTATTACTCCTGCTATCAGCGATAAGGCTGCAGAGTTGACCAAGTTAGCATGTGAGGCAGCTAAGCGTCATGGTGTAACTGTATCTGTTGACCTCAACTTCCGCAAGAAACTTTGGACTTCAGAGAAGGCAATCTCAGTGATGCGTCCTTTGATGCAGTATGTTGACGTTTGCATCGGTAACGAGGAGGATGCTCAACTCTGCTTGGGCTTCAAGCCAGACGCAGATGTAGAGGGTGGCAAAACTGATGCTGAGGGTTACTATGGCATCTTCCAGGGTATGATGAAGGAGTTCGGCTTCAAGTATGTCGTTTCTACTCTCCGTGAGTCTCTCTCTGCTACTCATAATGGCTGGAAAGCTCTTATCTATGATGGTAAGGAATTCTATCAGAGCAAGCACTATGACATCAACCCTATCATCGACCGTGTAGGTGGTGGTGACTCTTTCTCTGGTGGTTTGATTCACGGTCTCTTGACTAAGTCTAACCAGGCTGAGGCTCTCGAGTTTGCTGTAGCAGCATCTGCCTTGAAACATACAATCCCTGGTGACTTCAATTTGGTTTCTGCCGATGAGGTTGAAAGCCTTGCTGGTGGTAACGCCAATGGTCGTGTACAGAGATAAATTATAAATTTTAAATTATAAATTATAAAATGGCAAAGTTTAGTAAAATGCAGGTCATGGCAGCCATGAAAGAGACTGGTATGGTGCCTGTATTCTTCAATAAAGACGTTGAGATTTGCAAGAACGTCATCAAGGCTTGCTACGAAGGTGGCGTACGTGTATTTGAGTTTACTAACCGTGGTGATTTCGCTCATGAAATCTTTGGTGAGTTGGTAAAGTGGGCTGACAAGGAGTGCCCTGAAATGATTCTCGGTGCAGGTACAGTGATTGACGCAGGTACTGCAGCTCTCTATCTCCAGCTTGGTGCAAACTTCATCGTTGGTCCTAACTTCAACCCAGAGATTGCTCCTGTTTGCAATCGTCGTTTGGTGCCTTATTCTCCAGGATGTGGTTCTGTAACAGAAATCAACAATGCACAGGCTGCAGGTTGTGATGTAACTAAGGTATTCCCTGCAGGTAATGTGGGTGGTCCTTCATTCGTTAAAAATGTTATGGCACCTTTGCGTTGGAGCAATATTATGGTGACAGGCGCAGTAGAACCAACAGAGGAAAATCTCACTCCATGGATCAAGGCTGGTGTACTTTGTGTAGGCATGGGCTCAAAGCTTTTCCCTAAGGAGACAGTTGCTGCTGGCGATTGGGCTGCAATTACTGCTAAATGTAAAGAAGCTTTAGGTTATATTGCAAAGGCTCGCGCTTAATATACGGATAAATATAAGCAGTGCCGTCATCATGATGATGCTGGCACTGCTTGTTTTTTCAGCTTGTTCGCCATCCCATAAAGATGAAGTTGATAAGCTGAATTCTCAGTCTTATGCGTTTCATTATCGTGATTTGGATTCAGCTAAGATGTTGGCTCATAAGGCTTTGATGTTGTCGGATGACTATCCGACGGGTTATGCGGAAGCTTGTAATAATTTGGCATTTGTTGCTATGGCGAAGATGAATTTTGCGGAAGCAAAACGTCTTTTGTCTCAGGTTTATGATCGCAGTGACAATCAGTTGGAACTCCTTGTCGCTGATGTCCAAAACATGCGTATATGCCAACGCATGGCACAAAATAAAGATTTTTATGCCTATCGTGAAAGAGCTATGTTGCGATTGCGCCGATTGAGTGAGGATGCAGGTAATTTGCCTCCTCGTGAACAACTTCGTGCAGTTTATGCTCATTCGGAGTTTGATATTGTTGCTGCAACTTATTTCTATTATGTAGGGTTGGAAACTCCGATGATGGAAGCTCTGAATGACCTTGATGCTGATGTGCTAAAGCAAGATACTGCTCAATATCTTAATTATTTATATAATTTTGGTTCTGGAGGTGCGATAACACAGGGCACGATGGAGACAATTAATCAGGCGGAGTTTGATAACTTGATACAGTGCTATATGTTGGCTAGTGGTGCTCGTCCTTATCCTTATTGGCAGGCTAATGCTTTGCAAGCCATTAGTGAACATTTACAGAAACCAACAGCTCGTGATTTCCTGATAAAGAATAATTTACCTGCGTTTCAGTATCTTAATGTAGAACAGATGCCTGATACTTTGTTGGCAGGTAATTTTGCTCAACGAGCACTCAATCTTTTTTCTTTTTATGGGGATGTGTATCAGACGGCGGGAGGTTATCGCACATTGGCTGAATGTTATTGGGGGATAGGAGACTATGCCTCGGCAGCTGATTGCTTGAATCATGCCCTTTTCGATAATAAAGCTGTAAATGCTGCTCCTGATTTGGTCGCTTCAATTCGCGAACAATTAAGTTTGGTGTATTCTGCCATTGATGACAAACCGCAGAGCGATTACAATCGTAATATTTATTTGGATTTGCAGGAGGTGGCACGTCAAGATCGCCAATTAGAAGCTCGTGCTGCTTTGCTGGACAAAAATAGTAATCAGTTAAACTGGATGATTGCTGCTGTCATCAGTATGATAACTTTGGTAATTTTCTTGTTGTATATCTTTGATAAGATGCGAAGAAGAAAAGATAGTGAGCATCCGATTTCTCAATTATTAGAACCTTTGAAAGAATGGAATCGCCGAAATGAGCAAAGCATCCAGGAATTAAATGATAAAAAAGAGGAAATAAAAGAGGCTTGTCAAATGATGAGGTTGCATGTCTCTGACAATAAACGTCGCAATTTGGAACAACGTGCTAAGGTGGCACTTGTCAATAGCATCACCCCTTTCATCGACCGCATGATTCATGAGGTTGATCGCCTTTCCGATATGCAAGAAAGTGATAATGTCAAAAGAGAACGATATCAATATATCTCAGAATTGACAGACAAAATAAACCAATATAATGATGTCTTGACGCAGTGGATACAGATGCGTCAGGGAGCTTTGAGTTTACATATTGAGAGTTTCCCTCTTCAACCTCTTTTTGATATAGTGAATAAAGGTAAGATGGGGTATCAAATGAAGGGAGTTCGATTGGAAGTGCAGCCAACAGATGTGATTGTGAAAGCGGATAGAACGTTGACACTTTTCATGATAAATACCATTGCCGACAATGCTCGAAAATTCACTTCTGAAGGTGGGTTTGTAAGGGTTAGTGCGATGATGCTTGATAATGATATGGTGGAGATAGCTATAGAAGACAATGGGAAAGGCATGGATGCTGAACAGCTTAGTCATATCTTCGACCGTACTTATATGGGAGGTCATGGCTTTGGATTGCTTAATTGCAAAGGCATTATCGAGAAATATAAGAAAGTAAGTAGCATCTTTGCTCGTTGTTGTATTGAGGCAGAAAGCGAAGTAGGTAAGGGAAGTAGATTTACATTCCGGTTGCCAAGTGGAATTAGACGAATGCTCGTATTGGCTGGTCTAGTATTTTTAGCTTGCTCAAGTTATGCTCACCATAAGCATACTGATACGGAGAACTTTGCATCGAAGAATTTGGAAAAGGCAGACGCCTATGCCGATAGTGCTTATTTCAGTAATATCAATGGAACTTATGAACGAACTCTTCATTTCACAGATTCCACTATTTTTTACTTGAATCAACATTACAGGGAGCTTCATCCGAATGGAAAAGACTTGATGGTGAAATATCCTAGAGATCTTGTCTCGGCAGAACTTAAATGGTATCATGATAGTTTGCCAACCAATTACAATGTGATACTCGACATCCGTAATGAAACAGCTGTGGCAGCTCTGGCTTTGCATCGTTGGAATCTATATCATACAAATAACAAGGTATATACCCAACTTTTCAGAGAGCGAAGTGCGGATGCAACATTGCCAGATTATGTACGTACTATGCAGATGTCGGAAAATTCTAAGACGGTGGCTGTTATCTTGTTGGTGCTCTTGCTCTTACAGTTGCCTATAGCCTATTATTTCCTCTATTATCGGCATGTATTGAGTTATCAGTTTGCTGTAGAAAAGGTAAATGACATCAATAAAGTATTATTAGGCAATGATTCGGATAAAGAAAAGCTTGTTAAAATTCAAGATTTATGGGATAAGCATGCTACATTGAAAAGCATCAATAGACAGCTTGCCGACGTGGTGGCTAGAATAGAAGAGGCTTTGCGCCAAGGAATTGATAGCTCGAACCATGAAGCTGTGAATATAGAATTGGCGGAGGATGAACTTCATTGTGTGGAATATGAGAATGCAAAATTACATATTTCTAATTCCATTCTTGATAATTGTCTTTCAACATTGAAGCATGAAACAATGTATTATCCTTCTCGTATTCGCCAACTTATAGATACAAATCCATCTGATATTAAATCGCTTCGGGAGTTAGTTGATTATTATAAGTCACTTTATACTATGCTGAGTGCACAGGCCATGCAACAGATTGAAGAAAATGTAAAATATGACCAGGGAATGTTACGTTATCTTTTCAATATGCTCACGGACAAAGATGCGTCTTGTAGTATGGATATCTCAGTGTTGCCATCTGATACCCGGTATGCGCTCTGTAAGATAGAAAAACGAAATGTTGTGTATGACGAGGCTTTGCATAGTTTGCTCTTTACTCCCCTAACAAGCGACGTGAAGTATTTGCTTTGTCGGCAGATTGTGCGAGAAATAGGGGAGATAACGAATCTTCGGGGATGTGGTATTCAAGCGAAGTCTTCGCCTTCCGATAGATTATTGATAGAAGTAATCTTGCCAAAGAAAATGATTATGAACTATATTTGCAAATAGAATAGATATGGATAAATTTAAAGTTATAATAGTAGAAGATGTGCCTTTGGAGTTGAAGGGCACGGAAGGAATCTTTAGAAATGATATTCCTGAGGCTGAAATAATAGGCACAGCAGAGAATGAGATTGCTTATTGGAAACAAATCAAACAACAATTGCCTGACTTGGTGTTGCTAGACCTGGGCTTGGGTGGTTCTACAACCGTAGGCGTAGAGATTTGTCGTCAAACGAAGGAGCAATATCCTAATCTGAAAGTACTTATCTTTACAGGTGAAATCTTAAATGAAAAGCTTTGGGTTGATGTGTTGGATGCAGGTTGTGATGGCATTATCTTGAAAAGTGGCGAACTGCTGACTCGTGGGGATGTGGCAAGCTGTATGAGCGGAAAAAAGCTTGTGTTTAATCAGCCTATTTTGCAGAAAATAGTAGAGCGTTTCAAGAAAAGTGTAAACAGTCAATTGATGCGCCAGGAGGCTTTGGTCAACTATGAAATAGATGAATACGACGAGCGATTCCTGCGTCATCTTGCATTGGGTTATACCAAGGAGCAAATAACTAATTTGCGAGGTATGCCTTTTGGTGTAAAGAGTTTGGAGAAACGCCAGAACGAATTAGTACAAAAACTATTCCCTGATGGCAATCATGGTATTGGCATTAATGCTACTCGATTGGTTGTTAGAGCTTGTGAATTGCGTATTCTCGATATAGATAATTTACATGCAGATGAGGAATAAAGGGTAGTTTTCTTGTGGAACAATAATATAAAAATCCATAGTATGCATTTCGTAAGATAATAGCTACCATGGATTTTTTTGTTATAGGTAATGTTGTGCCGTTACAATTGTACGGTTACGGCTTTTCCGTTATAATTTATAGTCTTGTTAAACTTCATCGGCTGGTTGCCTACGCCACTGTCTGTGCCAACCAACACTATGTTGAACTTACGGTTTTGAAGCATTCCCTTGAAGTTGCCCTTGCGAGGAGCAATGGTCAAGGTATGGCTGGCATCATCCCAAGAGAACTTTATCTCAGAGAACTTGCCCTTCTCGTAATTATAGTTATCGCCCTCGTCCTCATAGAGTGCAAACTCACCGTTGGCTCCAGGATAAACACGAATTTCCAACTCATCCCATGGCTTCTCTG
>CAVKNU010000020.1:0-27222 GCA_963657465.1 Lachnospiraceae bacterium | reverse complement strand
GAAGTATCTTCATGATTTTAAACTGTCTATAAAACAAAAAAACAAATGGGGTACAATCTCACGACAACCCCCATTTGCCCAAATATATGCGAAAACTGATGCAAAGGTACTAATTTATTTTTAACTACCAAACTTTTGAGCATTTTTTTTTCTAAAGCATTCATATTTCCGTATTTTTTAACTTCATATAACAGTTTAACACCTATTTTTGCCAAAATCGTTATTTCCTATTTCTACCAGAAATATTTCTGTTTTCGAAAAAAAAGCAGTAACTTTGCACCCACAAAAAAGAATACAACAAACAAAGTAAAACGATTTTTTTAGGATAATTACATTCACAATGAAAAAGAGTCTCTTCTCCCTTGCCTTGGGTACATTCACTCTGGGCATGACTGAGTTTATCATTGAGGGCATTCTCACGGATGTCGCCCACGACATGAATGTCTCCATCCCTCAAGCAGGACATCTCATCTCCATCTATGCACTGGGCGTATGTGCAGGTGCCTTTTCCTTGATACTGATGCACAAGTATCGCCCAAAGAAAATTTTGATGTTCCTCACCTCCTTGATTGCCATCGGAGCAGCCATTGCCGCCATCACACCTAGCTTTTGGCTTTTACTCTGTGCCCGTTTCATCCAGGGTTTGCCCCATGGAGCCTATTTTGGCACAGGAACCATCGTGGCTGTGAAATTAGCCAAGGAAGGCAAGGGCACTACTGCCGTATCCATGATGTGTGCCGGTATGCCGTTTGCCAATCTCATGGGTGTTCCCCTTGGCACCTTCCTCAGCCACACCCTCTCCTGGCGTGCCCCATTCGTCATGTCCATCTTCCTTGGACTTCTCACCATATTCATGATCTACAAATGGGTGCCGAATGTGGAAGCCCTACCCAACAAGGGTATGAAGGCACAGTTCCACTTCCTTAAGAATCCTGCCCCTTGGCTCATCATCGCAGCCACTTTCCTAGGCAATGGTGGCATTCTCTGTTGGTTTAGCTACATATCTCCTTTGTTGCAGATGGAAGGTGGATTCTCTGCTGCCAGCATCTCCCTGCTCATGATATTGGCAGGACTCGGTATGGTGGTAGGCAATCAAGTGAGTGCCTTACTTGCCGACCGCATCCAACCAGGCCGCTTCACTTGTTATCTTCAGTTTCTCGCAGCCGCAGCCCTCTTGCTCACCTTCTTCCTTGCCTCTATCGGTTGGATGACAGCGATATTAATGTTTATCTGTTGTGCCTGTCTCTTCGGCATCGGTTCTCCAGAGCAATACCTCATTGTAAAACATGCAGAGGGTGGCGAGATGCTCGGTGGCTGTTGCATTCAGGCAGCCTTCAACCTTGGTAATGCCATCGGTGCATTCATGGGTGGCATTCCTGTCAGCATGGGATTGGGCTATAATTACCCTGCCCTCATCGGTGTTCCCCTTGCCTTGCTAGGTGCTTTCTGCTTGCTAACATTCCACAAACAATACGAATAAAGATTATTGTTTAGTAAAAAAGAAGGGGCAAATTTGGGTAATTGCGTTTTTTTGCTTACTTTTGTATGCCGTAAAAGAAATACTAGAAAAATGGCTAGAAGAAGAATCAGAAAGAAAAGAGTATTTACCGTCTGCCTCATCTTGGTGGCAGCCATCCTATTCATGACTCGCAGTTGCATCTCTAGATGCACTTCCACGATAGCTGAAGAGAAGAAGGACACTGTGCCTGCTCTTCACCTCAACGACTCTATCACCAATGCTCTGTCCGACGGTAAGGAATACCGAGAGATGGACTCCTTGATAGAACGTTATCTCAAGCGTTGGGAAATCAATGGTGCCCAACTGGTCATCACACGCAACGACTCCCTACTCTATGCCCGTGGCTTTGGCTTTGCCGACAAGGAGCATGGCATCAAGATGGAGCCTAATATGCTGATGCGCTTTGCCTCCGTGTCGAAGCTCATCACGGCTGTGGGCATCATGAAACTCTGGGAACAGAAAAAAATCAGGATGAACGAAAAGGTGTTTGGTCCTAAAGGCATTCTCAATGACACCTTATATAATAATAGTATCAAGGACAAGCGATACTACGACATCACTGTGGAGCAACTATTGCGCCACAAGGCAGGTTTCAACAACTATGCCGGTGACCCTGTATCCTCCACTCGCTACATCATGATGCAGAATCATCTCACTACTCCTCCCGATCATCCTACGCTCTTGAAGATTCTCCTCAAACGTCATCTTGGTTATACGCCGGGAGAAGGCAAATGCTACAGCAACCTGGGCTATATGATTCTATCAATGATTATCGAGAAGAAGAGTGGCATGAAGTATGAGAACTACATGCAGAAATACATACTCCAGCCAGCCGGTTGCTACGACATGCACATCGCAGGTACTTATTTGAAAGACCGTCGCCCTAATGAGACGAAATACTACATGCACCAAGGCAGTATTCCTGTGTATGAATACAACAACAGTGGCAGAAAGGTGGAGAAATGTTATGGCGACACCGACCTTCCTCGTCTTTCGGGTGCAGGAGCATGGTGTGGTTCTGCGGCAGAGCTCTCTCGCCTCATTGCCAGCATCGATGGTATGCCTCATGTGAAAGATATTCTCAGCAAGAAAGCGGTAGAGTTCATGACTCGTGAACAGCCTAACCACGACTACTCCATTGGTTGGAACTATACGGCGAAGGGAAGACCTTGGATTCGTACAGGTTCGTTGGCTGGTACCTCAGCTCTCGTCTTGAAATATCCTGACGGTCAATGCTGGATGCTCATCACAAACACCTCTACTTGGAAAGGCCACGGATTCAGCAATGACACCATGGCATTCTTCGAAAAGCTCCGCAAGAAGTATGTGGCAACCTTGCCAAAGAAGGATTTATTTTTCTAGCTTAGGTTACTTTACAAAGTATCTTTTCTATTACAAAGATACTCCACGACCGTACAAGTATCAAAGAATAGTCTCATACGCTATATTTTTCTAACAGAGCCTCTTCTACCATATCTTGATATGTTTTATCTGAAGAAAGGCAACCGCGTAAATTTCGAAGACTTCTAACGTTTTTACCTTTTGGAATTACATTCTGAACTTTCTGCAACATATATATATAGTTCTGTATGTAATCAGTAGCCATAGATGTCAACCTATCAATATCTACAGCAAGTCCTTTCGGAACATCTATATTGAGAATCATTTTATCCATACCTAATATTTTATAGTTCGTTTGCAAATCTACAATTTTATTTTGACAACTCCAAATACTTTTGCTAAAAACTTACAAAAAAAATATAAGTCATTTTAGCCATGGATATTTTTCATAAAGTCGTCGATAAAACTCTTCTTCAGAAATCCAATAGTTTGGATCATCCCAATGTGCCTCAGCCTCCATTATTGCCTGTTCCAACTCCTCGGCATTATGGGCAAAAGAAGAACAATATGGAAGGTCTATCTCATCCTCACCTTCCATTTCTGCAACTCCACAGTTTTCCTCTGGCAACTTATACTTCTTCATAAGCACGTATCTTTATATTCCTAAAACAAGATGAGCGTCTATACCCAATTTACGACTTATTTCTCTTCCCACACTCAGAGTTGGTTCCTGTGCACCAGACAAATAAGATTTTACCTTAACAGGTGTCACCCCTAACATAGAAGCTAATTTAGCTATAGATATTCCCATTTCTTCCATTCTTAATTTTAATATATCAGAAAAACTAGGAGTCCCTATAGCAAAATGCTCATCAGAATAGTCTGCCACCATATTAGACAATCTTTCTAGTTCCATACTATTAGAATCATCCAAAGGAGTACTATCATCTACCAAAGGTAACAATTCCTCTACTCGATTAACCGCCCATTCATATTGTTTCAAATTATCAATCTTATTCATATCAAAAACTTTTAAATTGTTCTACAATCTATTTTATCATACTCTTGATGAGTACCAATAAAACGTATATAAACAAATTGAATTGTGAATTTTATAACAGCAACCAATCTGTATGTATTACCTTTTATATTAAACACATAATGCTGATTGCCAACATTGTCCACACTATTAAATGTCGCTTTCACATCTGCAAAAGTATTCCATTTACTCCGTTTAACAATAGAACTCCATTCCTGCAAAGCCACCTTAGACTTTGGATGTCGTTCGATATAACCTTTTAATGTCTGTTCCGTAAATATTCGCATAATTGTTTTTGTTGCAAAGATAAAAAGAATATTTGGTATTCGCAAGGAAAAACAAAAAAAGATGTATCCTTGCAAAGAAAGATTTTTAGTTATGCCTTACTAGGACAAAGTTGTGCCCATAGTTAGGGCACAAATGTGCCATAGCTAAGCATTATTATGCTGTAGTATGACAACTTTCCATTGATTTAGCAAAAACAAATGTGCGTTTTACCCTTCACCCTTCACCTTTCGCTCGGAAATGCCGATAAACACTAGGGGTTTGGAGGGTGAAGGGTTGAAAAGTACCTTTCACCACCCTTCACCTTGTCATTTTCTATTCTGGGTTGACTGGCAAATTGTGATAGAGAAAATCCAATTACAGTTGGTCTCATTCTATTCATTTAAGGGTGAAGGGTGGTGAAAGGTGGGTGAAGGGTTGATAAGCACCCTTCACCCTCAGAACGCCGATAAACACTAGGGATTCCAGCGAAAGGTGAAGGGTGAAGGGTATTTTATTCTTTTATTTTTAGAATCCCCACTTACTTGGGTCATAATCTGAGCTTTCTACGCTCTTCTCTATATCATCAGGAAGATTACAGAAGAAATCGAGACCTGTCAATTCCTCTAGCTTCTTGATATTGACAACATGAGATTTCAAGCTTTCAGAAGCAGGATAGTCATCCTTATGCTCAAACCAGAAGCCGATAGCCGAATAACCCTCGTTGTTCTTTCTCAAGACTGCACAGAAGAAAAACTTAGGAACGATATAACCATTCTTCGTATAACCATAAATCTTATCTGCCGAGTCGATGGTACCACCTTTGCAAACATACAAGGTATCATTCGCATGACTACTCTGAGTACTCATGTCATAAGTCAAGAAGCTACGAACTTTCTCCTCCATTTGTTCCCAAATGCCTGCATTGAAGGAATGAAATTGAGGTTGCATATTGGTCATGAAGAAAGTCTGACCATTGGCATCCTGAGAATAAATTCTATCTTCCGAAGCCACGATATGCCCTCTGTCGTAACCACTAGGGTAATATTCATTGCTCACAGGAGCCTGAAGACTTGGTGACACAGCTGGATCTACTTGAAAAGGATCACCTGTCCAATTCTTACCCATCCAAGTAGCTCCTGCCCAATTCTTACGATACCAGTTTTTGAAATTATTATCCTTGTAAATGGCATAACAACTCCAACGCTGTGACTTTTTGGTCAAGTCATACTCCGTACTATAGTTTACACCAAATTCATCTGTCTTATGCACGATGACAGTATTATTGCTACCACCCTTTACCTTAGGGAATTCCAAGCGAGTAACTTCCTGAGGCAATCCTGATGTCACCACATTTTGGTTCAAGTTATTTACTGCACCAGTCGTGCCATTATTGTTGTCATCATCACTACCACAAGCAGCAAAGCTTAGCAAAGCAATAAAAGCAAAAAGATAAATTTTAGAGTTTTTCATCATATCCTTAATTTTATAAAATAATTAGAAAGAAGAAAACAAAAAGCGTAAACATTACTTTGATATAAAGCAACGTTTACGCTTTATGTATTATTTGATTACTACGAAATTACTTCTTTTCAGTAAACAGCATAGCATTCTTGCCTTGCGCTGTGCCCTTATAAGATGTCTTGATGGTAATGATAGAAATCTCATCACCCTCATTGATACCGAATGACTCAAACTGCTTGCTAGCACCGCCCCATCCGGCAAGTGTTCCATAAATATAAACAGAACCTGTTTCATCTACGAGGTCGTAGTTTCCATACAATGTACTCTTGATGTTAGAAACCTTACCAGTAAGCAAGTAGTAAACATCATCTTTATCCTCCTTAGCCAAGAACTCTGCCACAGTAACAGGAGTAACAGCATGGAATGACTCCAATGTAGCAGACTTCATCTGACCTACACCCTTGTATTCATCCTTAACACCTGTAAGAGTTACGATGTCGCCTACCTTCAAGCCCTTAGCCTCAAAGTCACCCTTAGAGCCGATACCATAAACGTATGTCTCACCAGTAGCATCCTTGATATAGACATTACCATAAGCAGAACCAGCCACTTTGGTAATCACACCAGTAAGACGATAGATGGTACTACCCTTCTCAGCCTTGTTGAAGTCGTCGATAGAGCACTCGATGATAGAACCTTCCTGAGTAAGTTCAGAAGTTACAGTAGAACTCTGCTTACCAGAAGTAGAAGTGAAGCTGATAGTAGAGGTACGAGCACCACCTGCATTAGGCTTAGCCTTGAATGTCACCTCGGCAGAAGTACCCTTAGTAACCATACCTGTCATTGACAACCACTCTTGGTCAGCCTCTGGAATATCAACAGTTACACCATCACCCTTCACTGTGAGGTAAGCCTTGAAGACACCACCTTCCTTAGGCAATGTAGCGTTCTGAACAGAATCAACCTTAACCAAAGATTTAGTATAACTCAAAACAGTAACATTTACCAACTCAACAGTTGAGCCATAAGTTGTCTTAGGACCTTGGATGGTAACCTCGTCACCTTCCTCAAGCTTCAAACTAGAGAAATTCTTCTCACTACCGTTGGCGTCAAGAGTACCATATACGTACACCTCACCTGTACCATCATTGATGTACCAGTTACCATAGGTAGTATTAGAAATCTTAGTCATTGTACCCTTAACCTTATAGGTATCACCATTAGGACCAGCCAAAACCTCAGCACAAGTAGAGAATGGAGGATTCAATACACCCTGAATAACAGTAATATACTGAGTATAAGAACCACTTACGATCATGAAAGTACTATTATTAGCACCCTTGACAGCATCGGCCTTGAATGTAACCTCAGTCTTACCAGCGCTACCACCCTTGCAAGAAGAAGTAATCCAAGCAGGAATCGAATCTCTTGCAACAGAGTTTTTGCCTGAAGTCATAGTAACAAACTTCCAGTCGTCAGCAGAAGTAACTTCAAAAGTAACCTGTCCACCTTCTTGTGGAATAGACAATGAGGACTGAGAGACTTGAATACCAGCAAGCTGACCTAACTCCTTGTCATCGCTACAGCTTGCAAGCAAGCCGATAGCAGCGATGAACATGATAAATATATATTTGAATTTCATAATTACTATACTTTATAAATTAGAAGATGTAACGGAGACCTACTGATGCGTACCAGCACTGACCAATAGAATGGTAAGGTACGAAAGTCTTGGTATTGCCATTGATAGCCTTGATGGTAGAGAAGGTTGCGTAACCCTCAGCATCCTGACCCTCATAGCGCAAGAGACGTGGGTCTGAACCAATCTCTGGGTTCAAGTACTTAATGACACCCCAGCTAGAATTGAAGAAGTTGAGTACGTTCTTCATATCAAAGCTCAACTGGATTGTATTGGTATGCTTAGCAACATTAAACTTGAAATCGTGCTTGTAACTGAAGTCTATACGATGTACCCAAGGGTTGTAAAGGCTATAAGGCTCAGCATACTCACCCTGATGATTCTTCAAGTAGCTGTTAGCATGAACATAGTCCATGAAACGAGTCTTATCATCCTCTGTCTTGAAACGGAACTGATTGTCAGCAACTTCCTTATCTGTTGGGATGTACATAGCATCATAGTTGTAACCATCACCATTGATATCGTTTACTGTCATGAAAGAGTAGTTGTAGCCACCACGCCATGCCTCATAGATGAAGCTATAGTGGTTGTTGCTCTTGTCATGGATAGTAGCTGATGCGATGATACGGTCTGGAGTAACGTTCTGACCATTGTGCAACTTCATGTTGTTTGGACCATAGATAGTAGAGATATAGTTCAATACAGAAGAAGCGTTAGAACCTGGCAATGAAGTCAACTCCTTAGATACGGTGTGAGTATAAGCAGCCATCAAGCTCAACCATTCTACTGGCTGTGCATTAACCTGAGCACTGAATGACCAACCATAACCACGGCTAGTGTTCTCAAGTACATAAGCGTGTGTACCAACCTGTGAACCACTAGGATATACAGGACGGTTATCAGCACCATTGAAACGTGGGAAGCCCTTAGCATCCTGTACGCTCCAATCGGTAAGTGTTGCTGCATTGATAGTCTTATTGAAGATACCCTCAACAGATACAGACATTGGGAATGAAACAGGAACCTGATAGTCTATAGCCAAAGAAGTCTTCCATACCTGTGGCAACTTAAAGTCTGGATCTACTGCTGAGATAGCAGAAGGAACAGTACCCTGTTCTGGAGTGATGTTCTCTGGATAGCCCATAGAAATCAACTTATCACGAAGAGCTGCTGCAGTAGGCTTGCCATTGGCATCGCAAACGAGACCACCAGCAAACTGGTCCATGTTCAAATCTTTCTTTCCTGTTGCAGGATTATAAGCGTTTGTATAGAGCTGTGCCTGATACTGTACCATACCAGAGTTGGTTGGCAAGTTGGTGAAGAATACCAATGGCAAACGGCCCTGGAAGAAACCAGTACCACCACGAACCTTCAAAGTTTTGTCACCCAACACATCATATACAAAACCAATACGAGGAGAAATTGACAAAGAGTTACCTGGCCACTTACCTGTATCGATATGACGACCATTGTAGTCGAGGTTGAGGATGGCATTGTTGGTCATCAAATCTGTATTATTGAAGAACATACCGTCCAAACGAAGACCATAAGTAAGCTTAAACTTATCTGTCACCTGCCACTCATCCTGAGCATAGAGACCACCCTTATTATACTGTACGCGAGCTGCTGGAGCAGTTTCGCCACCATAACCATAGGTCAAACATACGATTTCTGGAGCACGCTCGTTCAAGAAATCATCAAGACTCTTGTAACGATAGTAACCGCTACCATTACGCATATAAGCATTATCAGCCATCTGGTGCTCGAAGTTGAGACCAGCAATGATTTTGTGCTTACCGAGATAATAAGTCACGTCATCCTTGATATTCCATACAGTGTTGTGTACGGCATTATTCCATGTGAAGAGCTCATAACCGAGAGCCATATAGTTGTTGGTACCATCTGCTTCTGCAGTACCATCCACACTCATCTGACCACCATCGAGAATATCGATGAATGGGAACTCTGAAGAATTTGTGTAACGAGAGTCATCCAACTTAGAATATGTGAACAACAACTGGTTAGACAAGTTATCAGAGAAACGACTGTTCAAATCAACAGACCAAGAGTTTACGAGGTTATCGTTGGCATACATAGAGTTTGCGAACGACATAGAGTATTGTGACATACGGCTACCAGAAGCACGTGTACCACCATCCATAGAAGATGCGTTAGGAGCTTGCCAAGAACGGTTCTTGGTATAGTTGTAACGCAAAGCCAAGTGATGCTTATCAGTAATGTTCCAATCCAAACGGAAGAGCAACTTATAGTTACTTTCATCAGCAGGGAAGTTAGTCCAAGAACCTGTATCATAGCCATACTTGTTCTTTACATACTCAGAAACCTTCTGAAGGTCAGAAAGCTTGGTACGAGAAAGATACTTCTCACCATTACCGATACCATCTTCAGTACCTTGCCAACGGTTAACGATAGTAGGAGTCTTGATCATTTCACCATTAGCAAAGAAGAACAACTTGTTCTTTACGATAGGACCACCGAGGGTGAAACCCCATGTAGTCTGCTGATCCTTATCACGTGCACCAGAAATCTGCTCACGCTCGATAGCATCGCCACGCATATTCTCATTCTTATGATATACGTATGCAGTTCCCTTGAAGTCGTTGGTACCAGACTTGGTAATAGCATTCACACCACCACCTACGAAGTTGGTCTGACGAACATCGTATGGAGAAATAACAACCTGCATTTCCTCGATAGCATCCAATGAGATTGGGCTACCACCACCAGGAAGTTTAGAAGTAAGACCAAAGTTATTATTGAAGTTTGCACCATCCACAGTGAAGTTGGCTGTACGACCATCAGCACCAGCGAATGACATACCATTACCACCATAAGGAGAAAGACGGGTAATGTCAGTAATGCTACGTGTCACAGTAGGCATATTGGTAATCTGGCTGTTAGAAATATTGGTAGAAGCGCCAGTTTTTTCTACACTAAACTTACTACCTTTAGCCGTAACGACCACTTCGCCAAGTGCCTGAGCATCCTCGCTCAAACTAGCATTAAGGTTGTAAGTTTCACCAAGCTGGAGGGTAACATCCTTAAACACCTTCGTCTCATAGCCTATGTAGCTAATCTTGACTTGATAAGGACCTCCGACACGCATACCATTGATGGTAAACATACCTTTCATGTTACTTACGGCATTGTAACGTGTCCCGGAAGGAGTATGAATGGCTTCAACAGTAGCGCCAATCACTTCCTCTCCATCAGCAGTTACCTTACCACTAAGACCAGAAGTGGTAATCTGTGCCATTGCTGTTGTCACCATAAAGGCCAGCAAAGCAATGAGTAAATGCAATCTTTTCTGCATACCTTTTTTTAGAAAAATTAGTTAATAATACAAGGGAAAACTCCCTATTTTGAAATTTCTGCTGCAAATTTAAACAAAATTTTCGATAAAAGTGTTACAAGAATGTGAAAAAGTGATGTTTTATATGCAAAAAAAATCCGCATTAAGTAAATAATGCGGATTTTCTATAATTTGTTACTTTTTCTATTATTTTGCTTACAATTAAAAATGCAAAATAGTTATTCCTTTCTCTTCCAAATGTTCATGACCTTACGGCGAATAGCCACGATATTGAGCACGGACACTATCAAGAAGAGAACTATGCCCAACAGGATGGCTGGTAAAAGGGTGCCTTCCTCCAAATCTGGGAATAGGGTCTCTATGAAATCCATGTAGTAACTACGGATGAAGAAGAGGATAACCCAAGCTATCACCAATACCACGATGTTCAATCCCATGGTGAGCACCTGATAAGGCATTGCCACATTAGCAGGACTATAACCTATCAACAAGAGGTTCTCCAACTTGGATGAGTTTTTCTGAACCAAGAGATAGATGCTCAACATCAAGATGTAGAAACTCAAGACAGAGATGACGAGTCCGATAATCATTACCATCGATACCATCATACGCAAGAAGTAAGTGGTCTTCTCGGCATCCAGCTTGTCCGTCTCCACCTCATAGCCATTCTTGTCCAAATACTGTGTGATGTTTTCATCTGCAGGATTCCCCACCTCCACAATCAGGCGAGTTGGGTCGCTATGGTCATTCGGTGCAAACTCCTGATTGCTCCAATCCATAAATGCCTGTGGCACAAGGATGGAATTCAGACGAGAAGAAAAGCCAATCACCTTGCCCTTAAACTCTTGTTTCTTACCACCAGCCTGGATGAAGATATGAAAATCTATCATTCCCATCAGTCCATCACTAATTTTTGGCAAAGAGTGGCTTTGGGCAAAGCCGAAGTTATACATATTAATATAGGTACGCGGGAGGATGATAGGTACTTCTTGTGAGCCTGGCTCATATTTCCAATCCTTGAGAGGCACATCGACAAAGCCATCTGGCACACTCTCGAAGAACAGCTCACTATTCAATACATTCACGCCATTCACACCCATCGAGGCATCTACCTTATACTCTGTAGATGTGAACTTACCCACTTTCTTCACAAATTTCTGTTCTGCGACATCATCCATCTCCGAGCCAGAGAATGTGTTGGAACGACCACTGATGGTATTGCCCATACCAATCTTCTTACTCATGATGAGATAATCGGCTTTCATAAAACTGTCTTGTTGCGTAAAGACAGGCAGCACATCCTGATAGAACTGAAAGCCAAAGAGAACAATGAGCATACCAAAGAGATTGGCAAAGGCAAAGCCTGCAAACTGAGGTATGCTAATATGCTGACGAAGTAATTTCCAAACCAGATTCATAGCTTAAATATATGTTCATAATTTAAATCCATGTGCTTACCGATACTGGTAACGATGACACCCGCACCTTGCGCCTTAGCCTCAGCCATCATGATTTCACCCATGATGCGAGAGTTGTTGTCGTCCAAGTGACTGATTGGCTCATCGGCAAGGATGAAGTCGAAAGGTTGACAGAGTGCACGCATCATTGCCACACGCTGTTGCTGTCCGAAAGACATACGACCTATCTTGGCATCCACCTTATCAGCGATACCAAGCTTATCAAACCATTGTAGAATCTGCTCACGGCTCTTGAAACCAGTAATCTTGTTCTTGATTTCCACATTCTCCATCGCTGTAAGCTCAGGAAAGAGACGAAGTTCCTGAAAAAGATGGCTGATATGACGCTTACGCATTTCCACCCAATCCTTTACCTTATAATTAGCGGTAACATCATTGTCGAACATCACGCTTCCGCTGTAGTCGTGACGATAGCCGAGCACATAACTGCAGAAGGTACTCTTACCACTGCCACTCTCTGCCTCGACCAAATAGAGATGCCCTTTCTGGAAGGTCACTTTCTGTTGCCATATCTCCGACAGGAGGTCTGTGCGCTGGGCAAAGACCTGTGGGAGCACGGCATCAAACTGAATCTTTTCCACTTTTATATTATTGTTTTACCGTTTTACCTTTTTACCCTTTTACTTTTTCACGCCTTTTACTTCAACGTATAAACGATAGCACTTAAGTTGCCAAATACAGGAGTCAGAAGGCTTGTCACCGCCGCCATGGCATCGTTGCCCGTGCCAGACTTTGACAAGTTGATGACCATCGCCAACTTCTGTCCGATGATTTCCTTCTGCACTTCTTGTGAAATAGGATGATTGGATGGTTTGATGGAATACTCTGCTATCAACTCATCGCTACCACTAAAGAACTGCATATTCTGGGTAACACCGAAATAGAAAGAAGTTTTCCCATCGGTATAGCAATAAGCATTCTTTCCCCAATTACCGATGGAAGTCCCCTTAGGACAAGACTGTTTCCAATAGTCCACATCAGCCAACCATTTGGCATGTCCCAGTTTGGCGCCCATTGCCATCTTCAAATTGCTATCCGAGAAAGAAGGCATGACTATCGCCATATCCCCATTCACACTTCGGATGATATTATCCATATCAATAGCCGTATTGATACCCATCAGGAGTTGTTGAATCCCTTGATTAGACTGCATCATTGGCAAGAATTTCTGTCCATCCACATTCATGAAGATACCAGCCATAGCATCCGCAGGCATCGATTTGACATACTGTCCCTTGATAGGACGATAGTTTTGAATCGCCGTCTTGAGTGCAGCATCTATACCTTTATTAAAAGAGAAAGTCTCACCCTTGATACGCAATACTCCATTCTTCATGCCCATCTCGGCAGCAATAACCACCTGTGAAGGATCACTATCCTTTGGAGCTCCCAAGGTGAATGGAGCCACAAACTTCTCAGGAAGCGCCTGAGCCTGGGCAACCATTGCCATCGGACTCTCTATCTTCTCCAAACGTTCGAACATAGGAGACACCTTGATGCCCGACTCTTCGTCTGCATCTAGATATTTGACCATTTGCTGCTGCAACTGAGCTTGTGCGTCAGCCACAACAGGTCCCATAATCAACAAAGCCTTATCAGAGAAACCTACTATCCAAGAGTTTTTCAAGACCGAGAAATGAAAGCCTTTGCGTTCCTTGAGCGGAGTGCAAATATTCTGTTTGGCAAGGCTCCCTATCCAATCTTTCATATCACTTTCGCTCGCCACCTTGGCACAAAGACCAAGATTGCCATCTTTCGACTCGAAAAGATACATTTTCTCAGCCAAGTCGATGCCACAGTCCGAGGCATCCTCCACATGAAGCATCGATTTCAATACAGCCGCCTTATCCGTCACCTGACTTTCCTCTGCCATTTTCTGCATATCTATCGAAATGATAGCTGTACTTTTCTCTGGAATGGCATTCAGATAATCGGAACCAGAGCAAGAATCCAGGGCTATGACCATCAAAGCCAAGCCCAATCCCCAAATACACTTACGTAAAACTTTCATAACTTCTAATCTTCTCAAAAAGTATCTCGACTAGATGCGTCGAGCAATGTTAGCCATCGCCACAGCCATCAATCCTGCTGTCTCCGTACGCAATCTGCTCGTACCCAGACTCACCGACTCATAGCCATTGGCCAAAGCCATTTTCACTTCATCAATAGAAAAATCTCCTTCCGGACCTACCAACACGGTGATGTCGGCATCGTCGCCTTCACAAGGTCGCATGATTTCTTCGAAATAATCCTTTTTCTCAATCTCCTCATAACAATGGCATATAAACTTCCTACCCTTGCGAGGAGTCTGAATAAACTCCTTGAAAGAAACCATCTGGTTCACCACAGGTTTCCATGCCTTATGGCTTTGCTTGACAGCCGACACCACAATCTTGTCGAGGCGAACCGTGCGCATCACCTTTCGCTCGGAAAACTTGGTATTGAGAAACGAAAGTTCATCAAACCCAATCTCTGTAGCCTTCTCTGCCATCCATTCGATGCGATCCATCATCTTGGTAGGTGCTATAGCCAAATGCACCTTGCCCTTCCAAGCACGCTCTTGGGGCATTGCCTCCTTGATTTCATAGAGACAACGCTTGGTAGCAGCCAATGTCACTTCCGCACGATAGTAGCATCCCTCACCGTCCATGAGGAATATCTCATCCCCACTCTTAATTCTCAACACTCTGAGGGCATGCATGGCTTCTTCCATCGGCATTTCATTTTGCTGGGAAGCATCGGGAACAAAAAAGTATCTGACTTCTTTCATTGTTTATTCTTTGTTACTTTTTAAATATAAGGTTCTCTACTTGTGAGTTTTTTCTAGAGCCTTGATTTGATCTCTGATGTAGGAAGCCTTCTCATAATCCTCATTCTTTATAGCATCCTGAAGCGCCGCCTCCAGCAAGTCCTGACTGAGCACATTGATGGGAACAGGCATCTTCGTGGCATTAGCCAAATAAGGAGTGGCTTGCATATTCATCACATTTGGCAAGACATAAATCGGAATTTGCCATGCCGTAGCCAATATCAGGGCATCGCTACAGCGAATAGCAAACGGCACATGCATTCCAGCATCGATGAAACTCACCTGATATTCGCCATCCTTCACATCATAGATTTCTATCTCATACGGACCAATGCCATACATGTCGATTAATTTCTTAAACACTTCCGGAAGGAAACGATCACGTTGTGATTTCGACGGTCCGTTACACATACGCAATTTGAGTTCATGAAGGGCATGTCCGTCGCATGGAACAATCAACTGAAGCGTATGCGCCTCGTTCAGCAATTGCACCAAACCTATCGGATCTGTCGTTGTCAACTGCGACAGCCCTTCCACCTTCATCAAATATCTATCATCTATGTTATTATCCATTTTTTTCATTTTTGGGTCTAAACAAGAAGGCAAACAGCAAGCCTACCAACAAGGCATAGCCAGCAAAGATGAGCCAGCAACTCTGCCAGTCGCCCATCAGATAGCCATCTTCATTGAATTGACAATAGTGATTAATCACCTCGCCTGCCAACAAGGTTCCGATGGTTGCACCCAAGCCATTGGTCATCAACATAAACAAGCCTTGGGCTGAAGCTCTCACCTTGACGTCACACTTCTGATCGACAAATAGTCCACCCGATACATTGAAGAAATCGAATGCCACACCGTAAACGATGCAAGAGAGCACAAACAAGATAACACCTGGGAATGCAGGATTGCCCAATCCAAAGAATCCGAATCGCAATACCCATGCAAACATAGCTATCAGCATCACTACCTTGATGCCATATCGCTTCAAGAAGAAAGGTATCAAGAGTATGCAAAGAGCCTCAGCCACCTGGGAGATAGACACGAGCAGAGTGGCATTGTTGGCAGCAAATGTGTTCAGCATAGTAGGGTCGCCCTTGAAACTCGTGATGAACGGAGTGGCATAGCCATTGGTCACCTGCAAAGACATACCCAACAAGCAAGAGAAGATGAAAAACATCGCCATCTCCTTGCTCTTAAACAACTTGAAAGCATCGAAGCCCCAAGTCTCTATCCAACTCTGACCTTCCTTTTTCACAACTGGGCACTTAGGCAACGAGAAGCTATAGAAGAAAAGCACCATGCTCAACACACCAGACACCAAGAACTGGAAATGCGTATATTGGAACTTGTGGGCATTCTCACTCAAGAGAAACGAGAAAGAACCGTTATCCCAAGTGGCGCAATTCACAATCCACATCGTGATGATGAAGCCCACGGTGCCAAACACACGGATAGGCGGAAAGTCCTTCACGGTGTCAAGTCCATTGCTCTTCAGTATGGTAAACGCCGAAGTGTTGGACAAAGCCAAGGTTGGCATATAGAAAGCCACGCTAAACGTATAAACCGCCATAAATGTAGCCTCATTAGGAGTGGCACTCGCCTGTCCCATCATGAAAAGCGCAATCATGGCAGCACCTGCCAAGAGATGGCAATAACCCAACAAACGTTGTGGTTGCACATATTTATCGGCAACTATACCCATCAAGGTAGGCATAAAAATAGACACAATGCCCTGGATGGCATAGAACCATGATATCTCAGCACCCATCCCAGCCTTACCGAGATAGTTGCCCATGGAAGTCAGGTAAGCTCCCCATACTGCGAATTCAAGGAAGTTCATCAACGCTAAGCGTATCTTCAAATTCATTTCCGTACTAATTTAAGTTGCGTTTATTAATGCAAAGATAAACATTATTCTCGAAATATGATAAAAAGTGAAGATTAAATTGGAGAATTGGGAGATATTTAACAAAATATGTGTAATTTTGCAGTCGAAATTAATCAATCATAGAGAGATGTTATTAAAATTTTTCGTTACTTGCAATAAAATTGGTGCCTTTACGCTCGGCGGAGGCTATGCCATGATTCCTATCATGGAAAGAGAGTTCGTTGACAAGAACCAATGGATGGACAAGCAAGAATTCATGGATATCATGGTAGTGGCGCAAACCACCCCTGGCATTTTTGCCATTGACATGGCTAGTCATATCGGATACAAGCTAAAAGGTGTTTGGGGCGGTATCGTGGGAGCCATCGGCATTGCCATTCCTTCCATCATTGCCATCCTCATCATCGCCATGTTCTTTCAGCATTTCAAGGATAACTATTGGGTAGCCAAGTTCTTTGCCGGCGTACGCCCTGCCGTAGTGGCACTCATTGCTGCTCCTTGTTTCAAGATGGCAAAGACCGCCAACATCAACCGCTACAACATTTGGATACCTTTCGTATGTTGTGCCCTCATTGCCCTTCTTGGCATATCCCCTATCTACATCATCATTGCTGCAGGCATCTTGGGATGGCTGTATGGAAAAGTAAAAAGGTAAAAAAGTAAAAAGTAAAAAAAAATTATGCTGTTTTTAAAGTTATTCCTCATATTCACAAAGATTGGCACCTTCAATTTTGGAGGTGGATACGCCATGCTTTCACTCATCCACAACGAAACTGTAATCAAGAACCATTGGCTCACCAATGCTGAGTTTACAGACATCGTGGCCATCAGCCAATCCACTCCAGGACCTATCGGCATCAACTGCGCCACCTATGTGGGATACACTTCGGTGCTTCATGCTGGCTATCCTCAATGGGCAGCTTGTTTGGGTTCGGTTATTGCCTCCCTCTCCATCATGTGGTTGCCATTCATCATCATGATACTCATCAGTCGCTATCTCATCAATCACAAGGACTCTAAGATTGTGAAAGATATCTTCGCTGGTCTTCGTCCAGCCATCATTGGACTCATTGCTGCCGCAGCCGTTTTGTTGATGAACAAGGAGAACTTCAACTCACCTTCGGAGAACCCTATGGCATTTGCCATTAGTGTAGCACTGTTTGCTTTTGCATTCTATTTCACAAAGTTCAAAAAGACCAATCCTATTTTGCTGCTTTTCCTTTGTGGTATCATCGGCTTGATTATTTTTTAATAATCTCACCTATAAAAGACTTTCAAGAATCTTATATAAAAACGAAAGGGAGCTTTTTCACAAAAGCTCCCTTCCTTGTATCGATATTACCATAATATAAAAAAAATCGATACAAAAAAAAATTGATTGTCTCACGACAACCAATCTTTTATTAACCTTAATAATCTAATACCATGAAAAACACGATGCAAAGGTACAACTATTTCTGTAACCTGCAAGTGTTTCTATGAGGAAAACGCGTTTATTTAACTCTCATTAAATATTTTTCCATTCCAATTAAACTTTCTTTGCACTTTTATTGCATTTACTTGTTTTTTTTCATCTGCTGAAAGCAATGGAACGGAAAGACGAAAAACGATAGAATTATCATGTTCAAACAAAATGGCACCCATCATCCTAGGTTCTATCATTGACCTCAACTTCTGATACCGAACCTCAGTCATCGTGTCAGGACGTTGAATCAAACTCGCCCTGATTGCTTCCAAATCTTTATCCCCGAAAAACGAATGGGCATCCAGAGGTTGCCATCTCTGATTGAAGAACATCACCTCGCTCTCCTTTTCCGGAGCACTGAGGGTCTTAACCACACACAAGAGAGAATCACCATTTACCTGAGGCAACTTCTTGATTTGCATTGTGGAAGCAGCACTCAAGCGCAGTTGTACAAAGTTCTGGGTCAACGTATCCATCACCGAAGAACCGCCCAGGAGATTATTCACCTCAGCCTTCACTCCCATATCTTGCAACTCCACGAATTCCGTTCGCAGATTCTTATCCAAAGAAGGAGCCAAAGAATCGGGCATAGAAACCAACAAGTCTTTCATTGACTTCGCCTCCATCCCTAGGCTTGCCAATAACATACAAGCCACTCCTATAGAATATCTTATCTTTGCTGTCATAGCTTCATCTTTCCGACAAAAAAATACAGAATTATTCTGTAATTACAAGCTGTCTATCCATTTTTGTCCAGACTTGGTATTAAACCAAATCGCCATTCCACAACTTATAGCAAGTGCGATGCTAAAGATAAATGTCAATAAATCCATAGTTCCCTTATTTTATATTGTTATCATTATATTTCATAACTCGATTAGCACAATACGCAAAACCAACTGCAGCCAATGTTCCAATCGCTGCACACACATAATTTCGAGCGCCTATCATGCTCTTTTGTCAATTTACTAACCATATTATTCTATTTGATGGCAAAGTTACGAAAAAGTTTCGTAACTTGCAAGTTATTTATTATTTTTCTTCTAGAGGGAAAGGAATCGCCTATAATAACGTGGTCTATGAAACTTCTAAACTTGCTCTAAACATTAAACTAATTTACTCTAAACATTTTCTAAACAATTCGTATCCTTTTTATTATTTTAGTGATACTATTGCCAAAAACGAATAAAGAGGAAAGTCCCTTATTTTAAAGGACTTTCCTCTTAATAATCTGATTATAATATATTTACTTTACTCCTCCACCGCGGCTTGAGCTGCCGCCAAACGAGCGATAGGCACGCGGAATGGAGAGCAAGATGCATAGTTCATGCCAACCTTAGCGCAGAACTTAACTGATGATGGTTCACCACCATGTTCACCACAAATACCAGTGCGGAGGCTAGGACGAGTCTTGCGACCATTCTCTACCGCCATCTTGATAAGCTGGCCTACACCTTCCTGGTCGAGAACCTGGAATGGATCAACCTTCAAAATCTTCTTCTCCATGTATGCAGGGAGGAAGCTAGCGATGTCGTCACGAGAGTAACCGAATGTCATCTGAGTCAAGTCGTTGGTACCAAATGAGAAGTACTGTGCTTCCTCGGCAATCTGTCCAGCAGTAAGGGCTGCACGTGGAATCTCAATCATTGTACCAATCTCAAACTCTACCTCTACGCCTGTCTCAGCAAACACCTCCTTGGCAGTTGACTGAATGATGGCTTTCTGCTGCTTTAGCTCTGCCACTGTACCGATGAGAGGAACCATAATTTCAGGACATGGGTTGTAACCTTCCTTCTTCAACTTGCAAGCTGCACCGAGAATAGCACGAGTCTGCATGGCAGTAATCTCTGGGAAGGTAATACCGAGACGACAACCACGATGACCAAGCATTGGGTTGTTCTCTGCGAGAGAGTTGACACGCTTCTGAATCTCAGTTACACTTACGCCCATCTCCTTAGCCATGACTTCCTGACCAGCCAAATCATGAGGAACGAACTCATGGAGAGGTGGATCGAGCAAGCGGATATTGACATGGCAACCATCCATAGCCTTCAAGATGCCATAGAAGTCAGTCATCTGATAAGGCAACAACTTAGCCAATGCCTTCTCACGACCCTCTACGGTGTCGGCAAGAATCATCTCACGCATAGCCACAATCTTCTGATCATCGAAGAACATGTGTTCAGTACGAGTCAAACCGATACCCTTGGCACCAAATGCACGAGCCACCTCTGCATCATGAGGAGTATCCGCATTGGTACGAATCTCCATCTTGGTATATTTGTCGCAGAGATCCATCAACTCCTTGAAGTCACCAGAAAGCTCGGCAGCCTTGGTCTCAATCTGACCTGCATATACCTGACCTGTTGTACCATTGAGAGAGATGAAATCACCCTCCTTATATGTTACTCCATCGATTTCCACGGTCTTTGCCTTATAATCTACATTGATGCCACCAGCACCAGAAACACAGCACTTACCCATACCACGAGCCACCACAGCTGCATGAGAGGTCATACCACCACGAGCTGTCAAGATACCTTCTGCGGCAGACATACCAGCGAGGTCCTCTGGACTGGTCTCAATACGTACCATCACAACCTTCTTACCATCTTCATGCCACTCCTGTGCATCATCTGCATGGAACACGATTTGTCCACAAGCCGCACCTGGAGAAGCAGGGAGACCCTGTGTGATAACCTTAGCCTTAGAGAGGGCAAGTTTATCGAATACTGGGTGCAAGAGTTCATCGAGTTTCTGAGGCTCACAACGAAGGATGGCTGTCTTCTCATCAATCATACCCTCGTGGAGAAGATCCATGGCAATCTTTACCATTGCAGTTCCTGTACGCTTACCATTACGAGTCTGGAGAAACCAAAGCTTGCCTTCCTGCACAGTGAACTCCATGTCTTGCATGTCGTGATAGTGATGCTCCAACTTATCCTGGAGAGCATCGAGTTCCTTGTAAAGCTCTGGCATAGCCTCTTCCATAGAAGGATACTTAGATACACGCTCCTCCTCAGAAATACCAGCACGCTTTGCCCAACGCTGAGAGCCAATCTTGGTAATCTGCTGTGGGGTACGGATACCAGCCACAACGTCCTCGCCCTGAGCATTGATAAGGTATTCACCATTGAAGAGGTTCTCACCATTACCTGCGTCACGAGAGAAGCATACACCCGTAGCAGAAGTATCGCCCATGTTACCAAATACCATCGCCATGACAGAAACGGCCGTACCCCACTCATCAGGAATACCTTCCATCTTACGATAGAGGATGGCACGTTCGTTCATCCAAGAACGGAACACAGCACAGATGGCACCCCAAAGCTGATCGATAGGATTTGTTGGGAAGTCCTGACCTGTCTGCTCCTTGATAGCCTCCTTGAAGAGAACCACAAGCTTTTTGAGAGACTCTACAGAGAGGTCTTTGTCGAGAACCACTCCCTGCTCTTCCTTTACCTTTTCGATGATAGCCTCGAATGGATCGATGTCTTCCTTGTTGACTGGCTTCATACCAAGCACCACGTCACCATACATCTGTACGAAGCGACGATAAGAATCATATACAAAGTGAGGATTGTTGGTTTTCTTCACCAAGCCTTCAGCCACCTCGTCGTTCAAACCAAGGTTGAGGATGGTATCCATCATACCTGGCATAGAAGCACGAGCACCAGAGCGAACAGAAACGAGAAGAGGATTCTCCACAGAACCAAACTTGCTGTTCATCAACTCCTCAGTATGAGCCACGGCAGCCATCACTTCCTGCTGGAGGAGTTCCTTGATTTTCTCCTCACCTACCTTATAGTATTCATTACAAGTATCTGTTGTGATAGTGAAACCTGGAGGTACAGGCACACCAATAAGGTTCATCTCTGCAAGGTTAGCACCCTTACCACCGAGAGCCTCACGCATCTGCGCATTACCCTCTGCCTTTCCGTTACCAAAAGTATAAACTCTTTTTTCTTCGTTCATAATTTTTAATAGGTTTCTTTTTTAGTTATTGTTTATTATTATGTCTGCAAATATACACATAATATTCTATTCCACCAAACTTTTACCTATCTTTTTGCAATCTCCACTTTACATTTTATATTGTTGACGCACACACAACAAGTTTTTAACAACTTGCTCACTGCAAGTTAAGTTCAAAATAACATAGTAACTAGGTCAAAGCATCGCATTTTCATTTCCTCTTATTATATTAAATAGGTATAGAGGAAGAAAAGAACATAAAATAAATTAAGTTTTATTTTGTATTGTCCCCGATTTGGTGTAACTTTGCAGCCAAAAATACAAGAAATATGGGAAGAAAGAAAAAACCGTTACCATTGTTAGAGAATATAACCATCGAGGCTGTAGCTGCAGAAGGCAAATGCATCACCCGCGTAGATGATCAAGTCATCTTCGTGCCGTTCTGTGTGCCTGGCGATGTGGTTGACCTACAGGTAACCAAGAAAAAACATAAATATTGTGAGGCCAAGGTAGTTCGCTTCATCAAGAAGAGCGATGTGCGCCAAGAGCCTATGTGTGAACATTTTGGCATCTGCGGTGGATGTAAATGGCAGAACTTGCCTTATGCAGAACAAATCAAGGCGAAGCAGAAGCAGATAGAAGACCAGCTCACTCGCATCGGTAAGATAGAACTGCCAGAGTTCCGTCCTATCATGGGAAGTGTAAAGACTCAGGAATATCGCAACAAGATAGAGTTTGGTTGCTCCAACAAGCGTTGGTTTACAGCCGAAGAACTGGCTGCACTTCCTAAGAAAGAGGAAGACACTATTGGTTCTCTGAAGGAACGTCATGCGCAGAATGCCATCGGATTCCACATCACGGGTGCCTTCGACAAGATTTATCCTATCAAGAAATGTTGGTTGATGGACAATCTCTGTAATGAGATTCGTAATTTTGTGTTTGAATATGCCGATTCGCACAATTATACATTCTATGATCTTCGTGAGCAACACGGTCTGCTCCGTGACATGATGATTCGTAATAGCAACACAGGAGAATGGATGCTCGTATTCCAGTTCCATTATGATGAAGAAGGTGATGAGCAGAAGGCACAGGAATTGATGCAACAGGTGGCAGACAAGTTTCCTCAAATCACTTCCCTCATGTACGTGAACAATCAGAAGGGCAACGATACCTTTAATGATTTGGAACTCAGCCTCTTCAAAGGCAACGACCACATATTCGAGTTGATGGAAGACCTGAGATTCAAAGTCGGCCCTAAGAGTTTCTACCAGACCAATACCGAGCAGGCTTACCATCTCTATTGCGTGGCTCGCGAGTTTGCCAACCTCACTGGCAACGAACTAGTATATGACCTCTACACAGGAACAGGAACCATCGCCAACTTCGTGGCTCACAAGGCTAAGAAGGTGATAGGTATCGAGTACGTGCCTGAAGCTATCGAGGATGCCAAGGTAAACTCTCAGGTAAACAACATCGAAAATACCTTGTTCTATGCAGGTGACATGAAGGATATTCTAACCAACGACTTTATCCGTCAACATGGTCGTCCTGATGTTATCATCACCGATCCTCCACGTGCAGGAATGCATCCTGATGTCATCAACGTCATCTTGAATACAGCTCCTAATCGTATCGTGTATGTAAGTTGCAACCCTGCTACCCAAGCTCGCGACCTGCAATTGATGGACGAAAAATACAAGGTAGCAGCCGTTCAACCAGTTGATATGTTCCCTCACACCCCACACGTGGAGAATGTGGTATTGCTCGAAAAGCGTTAAACTAAAAACCAACATAAGATGAAAAAAGCAATTATCATGGCACTGATGGCCGCATCGGCGATGACAGCCAATGCCCAGAAAAAGCAAACAATCGAATTACCTGCATGGTTGAGCAATGTGAAGTTGTCGGGCTACGCCTTGACACAGTATCAATACAGTGGACAGAAGGATGCTGAGTCCAATTCGTTCAACATTCGCATGGGACGTCTGTCACTAGAAGGACGCATCGCTGGCGACTTCTACTGGAAGACACAAATTCAGTTCAACGGCAACACCTCCACACTAGGTTCTAGCCCTCGTATGGTAGATTTGTTCGCTGAATGGCAGAAATATGAGTACTTCAAGGTAAAGATTGGTCAGTTCAAGAATCCTTTTACCTTTGAGAACCCTATGAACCCTATAGACCAAGGTTTCATGGCATACGCACAAAATGTCACCAAGTTAGCTGGTTTCAGCGACCGTTCAGGAGAACATGCATCCAATGGCCGTGACATCGGATTGCAGCTCCAAGGTGATTTCCTCAAGAACGCCAACGGTCGCAATCTCCTGCACTATCAGATTGGTGTATTCAACGGACAGGGCATCAACACCAAAGATGTTGACAATCAGAAGAATGTAATCGGTGGTGTATGGGTAATGCCAGTGGCAGGTATGCGCATCGGTGCCTTCGGATGGACTGGTTCTTATGCGAGAAAGGGATATTGGACAGACGATCCAAGAAATGCATACACAGATCCTGCCCCTGGTCAAGACATTCTTTGGTCGGGCACTCGCAAGCTCGCCCAGAATCGTTATGCCTTCTCGTTCGAATACAAGAAGGACGGTTGGACGGTTCGCTCTGAATACATCCACTCCACAGGAGAAGCTTTTGCAAAGAGCATCAACAACTTTAACGACGCAGATTCTAAGTCTGAGACCTATTGCAATATCAACAGCAAAATCGGTGATAAGGCACAGGGTGTTTACGGTCTCGTCATTGCCCCTATTGCCAAACTACCAAAGGGCAACAAGATAGACATCAAGGCTCGTTACGACATGTACCAACCTAATGGTCACATGGACATGATGAAGACTCAATACGAGGCAGGCCTCAACTTCCATATTGGTAAGAACTTCACCATCCTCACAGAGTATGCCCTCATCAACGACCGTACCTTGCAGAAGCACAACTACTCCATGGCAGATGCCGAGGTTTGCTTCCGATTCTAAGCTAAAAAGAAACTTTTCTAGAAAAGCGCATAAAAACAACAAAGGCTCGCTCCTCATCTGGAACGAGCCTTTTTATTAATCAAACTGTCGAATTTTTCAGTCTTCGCTCTTCACTTAAAAATTCCTCTTTTAAAAAGAGTAAGAGAATCCCACAGAAGCATATTCCTTAAACTGCCAATAACTTTGGTCATCCTTGCGAGCTACACCATCGTCAAATCGAGGATAGACGAATATATTGGTAGAAATGTATCGATTAAACTGGAATGTAATGGTATTTTCCCACTCCACCTCAGCACGTTTATAAGTCGTATATCCGAAGAGGCGGGTCTTCCATCTCACATTCTCAGCTATCACCCAATTCAAGTCAAAGGTACATTCCGAACCGTAGTCAGTCTTGCCATGCTTGCCTTCATCGATACCATATCGAGTGACCAATGCTTCACGCCCCACATACTTCCAGTTGAAAGCCAAAGGAGCAAGATGAGCACTACCTTTCAGTTTGTGATTGAACCAATCCACATTGTAATCCATACCGACAGAGAGGTTCAGATTGAAAGGTGACATGAAGTCGGAATAAACAAAGGTGTCGTTACTCTTGTTGCCTTTGGTAAACTGCGTCTGCCCTATCATCTGAATGGTGTAATACCACTTCTTGGTAGCTTGCAATCCCAACTTACTGGTGTATCGAATCAAGTCGGAAGAGGTTTTGTACTTATGCACAGAATCACCACGAGAAGTTTGATAACCCAATTTCAACTCCAACTTATTGTCCCATTTCACCTTTTGCTTGTTGTTGTAATTGGCTTGCATCGTGATGCTACCGAGCATCGAGTAATTACTTTCACCACCCTTATACCAGTTGCTAGACACATAGTTTTGCAAGAACTGCAAATAGTAGTCACCTCCAAAAGTCCAAAAGTTAGGTTTCTTCACATAGATATTCATTGGAGCTGCATCTGGTTCCACAGGAGCCGGAGCTACATGTTCCACAATGTCTGGATGATTTTTTTGTGGTTTGGTTTCCGAAACAATCGGTGCTCCCACCTTCTTCAACCTTGTCTCATTTTGCTTCACCAAGTCAGGACGCGATAAGTAAACATGCATCAGTGCTTCATCCAGATTCTGTCCCAAGGAATCTTCCACGATGCCCTCAGGTCGAAGTCGCAAGAAGCGTTCGGCAGGAGCATGATAGAAAGTGAGAGGAGTAAAAAGCATCGAATAACGGATGTCGGAACTCTCCTTTTTCATGGAGTCTATATGAGCACGAGTAGCAGCTAGAGAATCCAAGTAACTCTCCATCAGTTCGTTCTTCTGTACCTTCTGTGTTCTCTGTGCCTCAGCGACTGCAAAGCTAGAACAAAGGGCTAAAATTAATATGCCAAATCGTAATTTCATAACTTCCTTATATAGAATTTGGGCACAAAGGTAACAAATTATTCTAAATTCAATGCCATTCTTTGCAATTATTTTGGCTAATTGATAATTTTATAGTAACTTTGCAGCCAGATTATTCTAATTTAAATTATAAATATCGTGGCTGAAACAAAGTACATCTTCGTTACCGGGGGTGTGGTTTCTTCATTGGGTAAAGGAATCATCTCATCATCCATCGGTAAGCTTCTACAAGCAAGGGGCTACAACATTACTATCCAAAAGTTTGACCCATACATCAACATCGACCCAGGAACACTGAATCCATATGAGCATGGCGAATGCTACGTGACAGTGGATGGTATGGAAACCGACCTTGACCTCGGACACTACGAGCGATTCACAGGTATTCAAACGACAAAGGCCAACTCGCTCACAACAGGGCGTATCTACAAGGCAGTAATCGACAAAGAACGTCGTGGTGACTATCTCGGCAAGACCATTCAGGTAGTACCACATATCACCGATGAGATCAAACGTAACGTAAAGCTACTCGGTCAGAAGTATCACTACGACTTCGTTATCACGGAGATTGGCGGTACCATCGGCGACATCGAGAGTGCCCCTTACATGGAGGCCATCC
>CAVKNU010000019.1:24048-27350 GCA_963657465.1 Lachnospiraceae bacterium | reverse complement strand
TGGGATGACTCTAAGTACTTGGAGGCAGAGCCAGCCAAGTATATCACCGTGGCTCGCAAGGCTAAGGGAACAGACAACTGGTTTGTTGGTGGCAAGACCGACGCTGAGGCTCGTACAGCCGTAGTAAAGCTCGACTTCCTCGACAAGGGCAAGAAATACAACTGTGCCATCTATCAGGATGCGCCTAATGCCGACTACGAGAAGAATCCTAAGGCATACCAGATTATTCACAAGACCGTGAAGAAGGGTGATGTCATCAAAGTGAAGGAAGTACGTGGCGGTGGTTTTGCCATCTCATTTCTTGCAAAATAACGACCAAGTGGCTAGAAAACTACAAATATGCTCAAAATGAGCGTGTTTAAAGATAAAAATTTCTGCATAAAGTTGCCTGTGAAAGGTGATTTTGTGTAGAAATGTTATAAAACTAAACAATTTATTGATAATATGGATATTAAAAAGCAATTTTGCGTGGCATTACTAACATTCGTAATTCCTACTTCATTGAGCGCTCAAATGACGTTTAATGAGATGTTATACTCCAAGGAAAAGACTCAATTTACGCTTAATGCTCCTACGGCGGGTAAATCTTCAGCAATTGTTCGTCTCTACAAGACGGGGAAGGATGGTAAGGCTATCAAGACCATCAAGATGAAGAAGATGGGCGATGACCGTTGGACGGCTACCGTAAAAGGAGATCTCAAAGGAAAGTTTTATACCTTTGATATTGGTAAGGGAGAGACTCCAGGTGTGTTTGCTAAGGCAGTGGGTGTGAACGGTTTACGTGGTGCTGTACTGGATATGTATGATACCGACCCTATGGGTTGGGATGCTGATATGCGCCCAGAAATCAAATCGCCAGCCGATCTCGTCATCTATGAGATGCATTGGCGTGATTTCTCCATTGACGCTTCTTCTGGCTTGCAAAATAAAGGTAAGTTCTTGGCACTCACTGAACCACGAGCTATTGCGCACTTGAAGAATCTTGGAGTAAATGCGATTCATATTCTGCCTTCTTTTGATTATGCTTCTGTGGATGAGACCAAACTCTCTACTCCTCAATACAATTGGGGATACGACCCAAAGAATTACAATGTACCAGAGGGAAGTTACAGTACCAATCCTTACCAACCGGAAACTCGTATAAAGGAATTCAAGCAGATGGTACAGGCTTTACATAAGGCTGGCATTCGAGTGATTTTGGATGTTGTATATAATCATACTTTTGACATCAATCATAGTAATTTCCAGCTTACTTATCCTGACTATTACTATCGCAAGACAGCACAAGGTAAATATTCTGATGGTTCTGGTTGCGGTAATGAAACGGCATCCGAAAAAACATTGATGCGTCAGTTTATGCTCGAAAGTGTGAAGTATTGGATTGATGAATATCATATTGATGGCTTCCGTTTCGACTTGATGGGCGTACACGACATTGAAACCATGCAATACATCCGTCAGATGGTAAACAAGATAGATCCTTCTATTTATATATATGGTGAGGGATGGAGCGCTGGAGCTTGTGCTTATCCTACGGAAAAATTGGCGATGAAGGCTAATACACAGCAACTTCAGGGGATAGGTGCCTTTAGTGACGACATGCGTGATGCTCTTCGTGGTCCTTTCTCAGACGATACAAAGGGAGCTCTCCTGGCTGGTCATGCAGGAGAAGAGGAAAGCTTGAAGTTCGGAATTGTGGGTGGTATTCAGCATCCACAGGTGGATATGAACAAGGTGAATTATGATAAGAAACCTTGGACCAATAATCCTACAGAACAAATTAGCTATGTAAGTTGCCATGATGACATGTGCTTGGTTGACCGTTTGAAAGCCAGCATTCCTTCTTTGACCGATAAGTCTATCCCTGAGGAAATGCGTATGGCAGAGTTGATTCGTATTGATGAATTGGCTCAGACCGCCGTGTTTACATCACAGGGTGTGCCTTTCATTTTGAGTGGTGAAGAGATGCTTCGTGACAAGAAGGGGGTACACAATAGTTATAACTCTCCTGATGAAATCAATCATTTGGATTGGACAAACCTAAGAAAGTATCCACAAGTGCTTGCTTATTATAAAAACTTGATTCAGTTGCGTAAAAATCATCCTGCCTTCCGTCTCTCTACAGGTGATGCGGTGAGAAAGCATTTGGAATTCTTGTCAACTGCAGCTTCTGCAGAGACAGGCACTGAGCAAGGTGCAATGGTTGCTTTCCGTCTGAAAGATCTTACTGGTATTGATGCTTGGAAAAATATCCTTGTTATCTTCAACTTCAATAAGGAGAGGACAGAAATGAGGATTCCTGAGGGGGCTTATACCGTAGCTTGTGAAAACGGTGTTATCAATGAGGAAGGATTGGGCTTTGTAGATGGTAATCAAGTGGTTGTTGCTGGTCAGAGTGCGCTTATCCTTTATCAAAAATAATTCTAATAGATAGATATAATGAGAAAAATAATAGTTTCATTCATGTTGTTTATGGGGGCAATGGGCATGAACGCAGCGGTAAATGTAAATCGCATAGAACCTACCGACTGGTATGTGGGCATGAAGGATGCCTCACTCCAGCTTATGGTGTATGGAAAAGATATCAAGAATGCTGATGTTACGGTGGATTATCCAGGCGTGAAGGTTGATTCTATCGTTCGTTTGGATTCACCAAACTATCTCTTGGTTTACCTCAACCTCAATGGTGCCAAGGCTGGTGAGATGCCTCTCAACTTTAAGCAGGGCAAGCAAACCAAGAAGGTGAAATATCAATTGAAGAACCGTGAGATGACTGGCGACAAGCGCATCGGTTTCTCTAACGAGGATGTGCTCTATATGTTGATGCCAGACCGCTTCGCCAATGGCAATCCGAAGAATGATGCCTTCAAGACGATGCGCGACAAGACTTGCGACCGTACAGCTCCTAGTCTTCGCCATGGTGGTGACTTGGAGGGTATTCGCCAACATTTGGATTACTTCAATCAGTTGGGTGTCACGGCTTTATGGTTTACACCTGTGTTGGAAAATGATAGTCCTAATGATGGCAAGAACAGTACTTATCATGGTTATGCCACTACGAATTATTATCGTGTAGATCCACGTTTCGGAACAAATGAGGAATACAAGCAATTGGTGGCTGAGGCTCATCAGAAAGGCTTGAAGGTGGTGATGGATATGATTTTCAACCATTGTGGATTTGAGCATCCTTGGGTGGCCGACATGCCAACGAAAGATTGGTTTAATACTCCAGAATGGCTTTCACCAGAATATCAGACTCCAGAGCATCAGAAGCAAATAGGTACGATGGATGGTGGACGTAC
>CAVKNU010000019.1:14281-23810 GCA_963657465.1 Lachnospiraceae bacterium | reverse complement strand
ATGGCTCATTGGATGAAAGTACTTGAGCAAGAATATCCACATTTCAATACGGTGGGTGAGACTTGGGTAACCGAGCCTGCCTATACAGCAGCATGGCAAAAGGATAGCAAACTCTCCGAAAAGAATAGTTACCTGCCTACCGTCATGGATTTCGCCTTCTTCGATCGCATCAATAGTGCCAAGAACGAGGAAACCGATGACTGGTGGAACGGCATGAACCGCATTTATAATGTGCTTTGCTACGACTATCTCTATCCAAATCCAAAGAGTGTGATGGCATTTGTGGAAAATCATGACACGGATCGTTTCTTGGGTGAAGGTAAGGATACGTTAGCTTTGAAGCAGGCACTCGCCTTGTTGTTGACGATAAATCGCACTCCTCAACTCTATTATGGTACAGAGGTGTTGATGAATGGAACCAAAAGTGTGACAGATGGAAATGTACGCAAGGACTTCCCTGGTGGATGGGCTGGTGACAAGCATAATGCTTTTACGGCAGAGGGTAGAACATTGGCTGAAAATCGGATGTTTACTTGGTTGAGCCGTCTTTTGCACTGGCGTCAAGGTAATGAGGTCATTATCAGAGGCAAGCAGACGCAGTTCTGTCCGCAGAATGGTGTGTATGTCATAGCTCGTCAATATCAAGGCAAGCATGTAATGACCATTATTAATGGTAAGAAAGAAGCCAATGAATTGAATGTCGCTCGTTATGCTGAAATTATTGGCAAGGCAGAGAAGGCGAAGGATGTAACGACAGGTCGTACAGTTCTCATCAACCAAAACGTGAAGCTTCGTCCTCGCCAAGCTATGATACTTGAGTTCTAAAACGTAAGTACTTTCATCAGTGAATGCAAGTATCTGCGTTGCTTATCGCAAGTACTTGCGTTTACTAGTGCAACTAGAATGATAAATGAACGTTCCTAGGAGTGTGGTTTTGCATTCCTTGGAACGTTTTTTTCTTCATAAAAATTCTTTCATATCAAATATTCTTCGTATTTTTGCAAGCAGAAGTTTAAGACTTAATAGAATGTATAAAGAAATAGGAAAATGGTTCTTGGATGTTGCGAAGTATATAGTAACAGCATATATTTTAACAACAATGTTTGTGAAGGTTGACACAATCTTTGCAGCATTAGGAGCAATAGCCATTATGGTAATATTATTTGCTGTAGGTGTCTATTTCTTGCGTAAAGATAATGATGAACAGAAAAAGGAGAAATAATTATGGATATAGGACTTTTAAGTATGTATATTGCTCTTATGCTTTTAGGTGTAGGAATGATAATATTCTCTAAAATAGAAGATAAAAAGAAAGGGAAATAATATTAAATTCATTCTAACCATAATAAGCATTTTATTCGTAACCTTGGGCACTTTTGCACAAGGCGGGATGGCTAGTCGTTATAATGTAAACTACCTCAACATGGCATCGGGGATGCCTAATAATTATACGGATGATATTTTCCAAGACTCCAATGGCTTCATGTGGGTTTGTGCACATGGAGGTGGCTTGGTGCGTTATGATGGTTACAACTTTGTGGATTTTGGCTTGGGCGCTAATGGTACGAGTCTTCGTAGCAATAGTTGCCGTAATGTATATGAGGATCATTTCAAACGTCTTTGGGTAGCTTTTGAGGAAGGTCCACAAGTACTTGACCTCAAAACGATGCAATCTATAGTTCCTCCTTGTGCCGATGAGACAACCCAAATACAGTTGAACAAGGCTTTTAAGCAACTTTGCACTCGCATGTATTGTGATTCAAAAGGAAATATGTGGATGCTTACTCCTTCACGTCTCTATCGTTTTGAGTTCACTGAAAATGGAGAGGTAGAGAGTGTACTTTCTGCACCGTATGTATCATATGCTCCAGATTTAGGTATCGATGATGTTTATCACCGAGGTTCTGTCGTGTTGTGCAACAACGGAAAGGTAAGTGAGTTCTATGCAAAAGGAAAAGCTTTGGTAGCGAAAGACATAACTTCAAAATTCGCTCCGCTGATAGGACGATATGCGGGAAGTATTCTTTCTTACAATGGCAAAATATGGTTGGGTACAAATGCTGGGTTGGTGAATAGTGCGAAACAAGAGTTTCATTGCTCTGCCATCGACCATTCGCTTCAGCATGATGTAGTGACGAGTTTGGCGGTTTCGCCAGATAATAAGCTTTTGGTAGGCACATTGTGTGGTGTGGATATCATTGATGACAAGACTGGTGAGATAGAGCATTGGAATGCTACCAGTGTGATTAACCCGTTGAGTAGCAATTTCGTGAACTGCTTGTTTGCTAAGAATGGGCAGATCTGGGTCGGTACAGAGACAGGTGGCATCACCAAGTTGATGCCTCGCCAGTTACAATTGACTTATTATAACAATAATCCAAATGATCCTACTAGTATTGCTCGCAATGCTGTCAATGCCATGTACGAAGGGGCAGATGGTACCTTGTGGGTAGGTGTTGTGGAAGGAGGGCTCAATCGTCTAGCTCCTCATTCTAATAGTTTCGTACATTATACCACCAGTAATTCTCGACTTCCTCATAATAGTGTTTCTACCTTGGCGGCAGATAGAACAGGTAGAATATGGATTGGAACTTGGGGGGGCGGTATAGCATGGATAAATCCAAGAGGTAATGGTGACATTACTCGTCTAGAGGTAGATGGAGTGCACCAATCTTTATTGGCCTTCATAGGTGCATTTGCCTATGATGCTATCAATGATGGCATGTGGATAGGTGCCAACGAAGGTGTTTTCTTCTATGACTTGAAAAAACAACGTTTGGAGGAACCTTTTAAGGGATGTCGTGAGATAAGAGGATGTATTGGAAGTTTGGTAACCAAGAATGGCAAACTCCTAATGGGATGTATGCAAGGTATGGTGGAGATTGATTTGAAGTCTCGTCGCTCTAGCAAGGGAGATTTTACCGTTACACGCCATTCTTATAAGTTGGATAATCCAAAAAGTGGAGTTTTTGATAAGATCTTATCGTTTTGTCAGACAAAAAACGGTAAGATTTGGATGGGAAGTAATGGTTATGGTATGTATTGCCTGACCTATGATAAAGCTGGAAAATTCCATGTCAAATCCTATACAGCACGAGATGGATTGGCAAATAATGCAGTGAAAGGCATTGTGGAAGACAAACGAGGAATGCTTTGGATTGCAACAGACAATGGATTGTCTATCTTTAATCCAAAGACAGGTGTGTTTGGCAGTTTTTCTAAGGAAGATGGATTGTTAAGTTCGCAATTCTATTTCAATGGAGCCGTTTGTAGTCGTTCGGGAATCATCTATCTTGGAACGAATAAGGGAATGATGGCTGTTAAAGGTGTGGATGGTCTTCATGATGCTGGCAAAAAGCTATGTTTTACAGAGTTGTTGGTTGATAATCAACCAGCTTTGGCTGGTAGCTCTTATCTAAAAGAAGATATTTCCATCGCTAAAAAAATACGCCTTCATGAGAGTGATAAGTCTTTCACGATTAATTTCTCTGCCTTGAATTATGGCAGTGAGACACAAGGTATTTACCTCTATCGCATGAAAGGTTATGAAGATGAATGGATTCAGTTGCCTCCAGGACAGCATAGTGTACGTTATTCCACCTTACCTGCTGGCAACTATGAGTTTATGGTGAAATATTCATCTTCTTTGAATGCTGATAGTGAGCAGTTGATTTCTATCGGAGTGTCTGTGACTCCTTATTTCTGGAAAAGTTGGTGGTTTGTCACCTTATTAATAATAGGTATAATAGTATGGATTCGATACCTCTATTTCAAGCGTTTGGAACAGATGCGCGAGCGAGAGGTTGAGGCTTTGTATCGTCCTATAGAGGCAGCTTTGAAGGATAGTGAGGACCCAGAGAAACTGCAATCTCGTATCCAGACGATTTTGGAAAATCAGCGTAGATACCAAGAAAGTCAGGTAAAAACCGTAGAGGCTGACAAGAAAGAGGTTGAGGAAAATAGCAAGCCTTTTATGGCATCTGTGATAGAAGTTTTGGAAAAGAATTATGATAACTCAGAGTTTGGTGTGCAAGAATTAGCCAATGCTCTGGGCATGAATCGTAGTGCTTTGAGCAAGAAGCTGAATACGGAATCTGGATTGCCTACCGCTCAGTTTATACGTAAGTACCGCCTTGATATTGCGAAAAAACTGATTGATGAAAATGTGGCAAATCGTAATATCACAGAAATTGCCTATAAGGTGGGCTTTAATGATCCAAAATACTTCACTCGTTGCTTCACAAAACAGTATGGAGTATCTCCATCTTCTTATAAAGGCGAGGTGGAATCCACTTCTAATGTATAGCTTTTGTTTTTATTTAGGTTGTTTTTGTTAATTTTCTTGTGTGGGAACACAATATAAGGACAAAACGAACGAAAGGGTGAAAATACCCCTATATTGCTAATTATCCACCTTAAAATTACGTTTGTCCACCTCATTTTTTAGCACTTATTGTACTTTTGCGACCGACTAATCGCTTTGACGAATAAATTCTAAACAATATAACAAACCTAAAAATGTAAAAAAATGAGGAAACAATTATTCTCAATGATGCTTTGCTTGGGTGCCATCGGAAGTGCTTCTTTAAGCCCTATGCCAGCTATGGCCTCAGTATTGCAGGATCAGACCATCAAGGTTAAGGGACAGGTTGTTGATGACCAGGGTGAGCCTTTGGTAGGTGCTACCATTATGGTGAAAGGTTCCAAGGATGGTACTATTACTGATCTAGACGGTAATTTCCAATTAGATGTAAAAGCTAATGCCACTCTCGTGGTAAGTTATTTGGGTTTTAAAGAGCGTGAGGTAGCAGTTCGTGGCCGCGCTATTATTGATCAAATCCAACTCCTTTCTGACAACAACGTACTCGATCAGGTAGTAGTCGTTGGTTATGGTACGCAGAAAAAAGCAGACCTTACGGGTTCTGTATCTATTGTAAACGCAGAAGAGATGAAGAAGGTGTCAAACTCTAACATCTCTACTATGCTCGAAGGTAAGGTGGCAGGTGTTCAGATTACATCTGATGGTCAACCTGGTGCTGATCCTAGTGTGAGAATTCGTGGTATCGGTTCTTTCGGTAGCACTGCTCCTCTCTATGTCATCGATGGTGTGCCAATGGGTACAACAATCCGTGACTTCTCTCCTAATGATATTGAGACAATTCAGATTTTGAAGGATGCATCTGCAGGTGCCATCTATGGTTCTCGTGCTGCTAACGGTGTCGTTATCATCACAACCAAGAATGGACAGAAAGATCAGCCTTTGAAGGTAAACTACTCTGGTTACTTTGGTGTTGACCAAATTCCTAGTGGTGTATATGATGTAATGAATGCCGACCAGTATAGCAACTATCTTGGTCAGGCTTGCGCCAATTCCAATTCACCTCTTGCAGGTGGTTACAGCCTCGGTGAGGATGGTAAGTATCATTTCCAAGATGGTACAGATACTAATTGGTTTGATGAGGTGTTCAAGACGGGTATTCGCCAGAACCACAATGTTGCGTTTAGTGGTGGTAGTGCCCACAGTACTTATAATGTATCTCTCGACTACTATAACCAGAAGGGTACTCTCGAAGGTGCAGGTCCTAACTATGAGCGTTATACAGCACGTGTCAACAATACCATGGACACTAAGTTCGTGAAGTTCCGTACAAGTATGGTATATTCTCACTCTGACCAGGACAATATGGGTCTTTCTAATGCAAGTGAGTATGTACAGGGACTTTATGGTGATGTAACCAACGTGCTTCGTGGTACGCTTTTGATGCAGCCTACCATCAAGGCTTACGATCCATCTACATGGGTACTTGATGATAAGGTAGGTGCTGCCAATGGTTATCGTTACGATGCTTATGGTTATGGTGTATATTATGATGGTGTTCATGGTGATATCTCTGCTTCCAACCCATTGCTCGTCAACAACCTTTTGCAGCGTAATACTTTGGTTGACCGCTTCGTAGGTACAGCTTCTGCTGATGTTGACTTGCTCGGTATGGTTGGTATTAAGAGCAAGAACCACGGTTTCCACTACAACATTAACCTCTCTTACAGTAAGACAGAGGCAAAAGACAAGACTTGGATTCCTTCTTGGATTCAGAGCAACCGTGTGTATCTCGCTAAGGAGAATGAGCGCTTGACCAAGGGCTCTCGCAACTATTCAGACGCTTTGGTTGAGAATACTTTGACTTATAATGGTACCATCGGCAAACACAATATCAACTTGCTCGCTGGTATGACCTACGAGGAGGAGAATACCAACAACTTGACCGGTTGGGGTGTTGAATTTACAGAACCTTACTTCCTCCAGCTCCAGAATGCCAAGAATACATACTCTGAGTCTTACGAGTATAAGCATGCTTTGGCATCATACGTAGGACGTTTGAACTATAACTATGACGAAAAGTATTTGTTCTCGGCTGTAGTACGTCGTGATGGTAGCTCTCGTTTGACCAAGAGTATCCGTTGGGCAACCTTCCCATCTATCTCTGTAGGATGGCGTTTTGATAAGGAGAAATTCTTCCCTATCAGTCATGATATTGTCAATATGTTCAAGGTACGTGCCAGCTATGGTGAACTTGGTAACGAGAACATCGGCGAATACATGTACATGGCTACTATGAATCGTAACAATATGACTTATAGCTTCGGTAATGAAAAGGTAACAGGTTCTAAGATAGCTACATACGTAAACGATCATATCGCATGGGAGAAAAAGAAGACAACCAACGTGGGTATTGACTTGGCGATGTTTAACAACCGCTTGGAGTTTACTGCAGAGTGGTATAAGAATAAGTCTGAAGACTTGCTTTATGGCGTACCAGTGCCAGCTCAGACTGGTGTAGCTAACACTACCGTTACGATGAACGCAGCCTCTATGGAGAACAGTGGTTTCGAGTTCTCTGCTACTTATCGCAATCGTGACCATGCTTTCAAGTATGATGTCAGCGCCAACTTGAGTACCTTGAAGAATAAGGTAACTTCTCTTGGCTTCGGTACAGAGTCTTATATCACAGGTGCTTATGCTACATACGTAGGTCAAGAAGTAGGTCAGTTCTATGGTTGGGTATATGAGGGTATTGCTCGTACCCAGTCTGATATTGATAACCATGCTACACAGCAAGGTGCCAACGTAGGTGACTGTCTCTATAAGGATATCAATGGTGATGGTGTTATCGATGCTAATGACCAGACCGTATTGGGTAGTGGTCTTCCTAAGGTAAACTTCGGTTTGAGTACTCACATGGAGTATAAGAACTTTGACTTGAATATCTCTACATACGGTGTTCTCAACTATCATGTATCAGATGATATCTATAATAGTTTGAACTCTTGCTATGGTCCTGGCAACAAGGATGTTGCTATGCTTGATGCTAACCGTTTTGCAGATGATGGTACTTACATCTCTAACGTGCCTCGTACCTACTATACCAACAATGCTACATTGGCATGGAACGATCTTTTCAGCTCTCGCAAGATTCAGAATGCAGCTTATTGGAAGATTGCTAACGTGGAATTAGGTTATAATTTCCCAGACAAGTGGTTTGGTGGTTATGTAAGTGGTGTACGTCTCTATGTATCAGCACAGAACCTTTACACATTCACAGGTTACAAGGGATATAATGTGGATTATGCTGGCGGTACATTCACCCCAGGTTATAACTTCTGCTCTTTCCCTAGTGCTAGGACATTTATGGCTGGTCTCCACTTCACATTCTAATAGTGAGAATAAGGACTATAAGAATCATTATTATTTAAAAGAACATTTGATATGAAACTAAATAAATTATCATTAGCTCTGTTCCTCGGTCTTGGCGCAATCACAATGACTTCGTGTGAAGGCAAATTGGAACTGACAAACCCTAACCAGCAGACCACTGGTACCTTTGGCTACAATGCTGACGAGTTGGAGGAGTGTGTCATTGCTGCTTATCACGACATTCGTATGGAAGGCTCTATGGCCCGTGTAGGTTATACCATCGATGCTGTTCGTGGTGATGAGGTATGGAATGCTTCACAGGTATGGTATATGCCATTCGATGACATGGATGATCCAGTAACGGATGAAATTTCTATGTGGCCATGGCGAGAGTCTTATTATACCATCAATGTATGTAACTTCATCCTTTCTCGTACTACTGGTGAGGATTCTGAACTTAGCGAGGCAATGAAGCGTATCAAAGGACAGGCTCTTTTCCTTCGTGCCTTCTCATATTATAATTTGGTGGGCTATTACAAAGAAGTGCCTCTGATTACCGACTATTCAACCTATTCTTCATTGGATGGTCTTTATGGAGCTAACAATACATTCGATGAGGTGCTCGACCAGGTGGAGGCTGACTTGAAGGAGGCTATGACTTTGCTTCCTAACCGCCAGGCTGGTGGTCAGTGGGCTAAGGGACGTGCCACTTGTGGTGCTGCCGCAGGTTATTATGCACGCACCTTGATGTTGCGCCATAAGTATAGTGAGGCTTTGGATGTTCTCAAGGACATCATCGGTGGTCAGAAATATGGTCAGTATAAGTTGATGGCTAACTATGGCGACAACTTCCGTGAGGGCAGTGCATACGAGAACAATGACGAGAGTCTCTTTGAGGTACAGTTCTTGGATTATGGTTCTCAGGGCGTAGATGATGAGTGGACTCCTGTCAATGTTAGTCCTAATGCTTCTCAGGGACATGCCGTAGAGTCTAACTACTGTCCAGGTCGTTTCGGTGGATGGGCAGACCTCTCTGCTTCTCCTTGGCTCTATCAGTTGTTTAAGCAAGAGCGTACCACTACAGGCAAACTTGATCCACGTCTCTATTGGACTATCGGTACTTACGAGACTGATTGGGAAGGTTTCGAGAATGGTAACGTAGCTTACACTACTCAGATGACGGCTACTGATACAATCGTTACCAATAATAATAACGGTGGACTTCCAATAGCAAAGTGGACTAACTTCCGTACCAACCTCTATGATAAGGTAACTACAGGTCTTAAGTGTGGTATCAACCTTCGTATGATGCGTTACTCAGATGTATTGCTTCGTGCCGCAGAGTGCGAGAATGAGGTGAATGGTCCTACACAGCAGGCTATCGACTGGATAAATCAAGTGCGTGAGCGTGCTAACTTGAAGGACTTGCAGCTTTCAGACTTTGCTGGTAATAAGGATAAACTCTTTGAGCAGATTGCTAATGTTGAGCGTCCTAAGGAGTTTGGTTGTGAGAATGGTCGTGGCCTTGACTTGATTCGTTGGGGATTCTTCTATGACAATGACCGTATGGCGCAGTTGAAGGAGCACGGAACATTCCGTATCTCTCCATACAAAGTAAAGGAACCTGTTAGTTACTCTCAGGTGGGCACAGACCCTCAGTTGAAGTGTTCTTACGATACATACGTAGCAGGTCATGAGTTCTTGCCTATCTATCAGACTCTCTTGAATGACAACCCTAATTTGAAAGGTAACTCTGCCAACTATAACACAGATAATTCTAGTGATTTCTTTGGAAGGGGTTGGACAGTTCACCCTGTAGTAAACTTGGGCAAGTAA
>CAVKNU010000019.1:0-13496 GCA_963657465.1 Lachnospiraceae bacterium | reverse complement strand
CATCGACTTCCAGCAGAGCAACATCGAACCTATCGGTGGCTACACTTCTGCACAGGATAAGGCACCTGTATCTATGGTATTGAATAATGTTCCTGCTGAGGTAGATGAGGGTACTTCTCTTGAAGATGCTATGGCTGGTGTTTCTGCTACCGTAACATTCGAAGAGGGTGTGACCAAGGAAATTCCTGCAGCTGAACTTTACTTCTCTGCCATCAACGACATGAATGTTTCAGGTACCAAGAACCTCATCGTTATCTACAACAAGACATTCAAGGGCGAGAATGCTTCTACTCCTGTTGTTGCTCAGCAGACATTCGAGGTGGTTCCTGCTATCACTGCTCTTCATATCGCAAGTGCTCCAACTCTTACTACTTATAAGTATTATGAGGCTACAGGTATTACAAATCCTGCTAATGCTGAGTTGGCTACTAATACTGCTGGCTTGAAGGTTCAGGCTACCTACTTGGATGGTGTAACCCGCGACATTGCACTCGATAAGTTGACAATCTCTAATGTGCCAATGAAGGCTGGTAAGCAGACTGTAACTGTAACTGCCAAGAATGGTGTGAAGGCTGATATTACTGTAAACGTAGTAAAGGGTACTGCGAAAAAGGTAACTCCTAGTCCAGCAATCTTGGGTGCAGAGGATTGCACTACTGGCTGGTGGGGTGCTCACCTCGATGAAGATGTGAAGGTTCCTGCAGGTGAAACTCGTGCATTCTCATTCACCAACTTGAGCGGTGGCGCTAGCAACTGGAACAACTATGTGGTAGTTCTTCGTAATGCAGCTTTGGCTGAATATGCAGTAGTTCGTTCAGACAACTACGGTTGGGGTAATGGTTATGCTGCTTGTACTGCTGGTTGCACGGGTGGCGCAGATTGGACAACTTGGTTGGCTGGAATGAACGGTGCAAAGGTCATCGTATATGTAACCAACAACAATAATGGTACTGCTGATTTGGTTGCGATTACTACAGGTACTGATGGCAAGGTAAATACTCAGTATTACTATGGTATCGATACAGTAGATGCTAACGACCTCTATGTAGATTTCACAGTGGATAGTAGCTGTTTGAAGTTTAACTAAACTATAACAAAAGGCAGGACCTATGCGAATAAAGTTCCCATGGGCCTGCCTTTTTTCAAAAATGACAAGAATAACGGACTAACAATACATCGAAAATGAAGAAACAACTCTATAAGCTGGCTTTCTTATTGGCATGTTCTTTGGTTGTAAGTTGTGGTAGCAGTAGTGACGACCCTGATGTTCCAGAAACGCCGACCACTCCTACCACTCCAGAAACACCAAGTACACCAGAGACTCCTACTGATGATGAATTGGCTAACTATGTTTGTCCAACCTATCAAGACAATTACACTTCTATAGCAGATTGGAGTCAGCGAAGCAAGTGGAATCTTGCCAATGTGCATGACCCTTCTGTCATGAAGGCTGCCGATGGCTATTATTATATGTATCAGACTGATGCTAGCTATGGCAATGCCCATGATGGTCATGGCCATTTCCATGCTCGTCGCAGCAAGAACCTCGTAGATTGGGAATATCTGGGAGGAACGATGACTGTGGCACCTGCTTGGGTAAGAGATAGTTTGAACTCCATCCGTACTCGTCAGGGATTGCCTCTTATCAGCAACCCTAACTACGGTTATTGGGCACCTTGTGTAAGAAAGGTGAGTGACAACCTCTATCGTATGTATTATGCGATTGTCATTGATAACTATATCAAGACGGGTAAATCTACTGCTGAGGCTTTTGATGGTTCTTGGACTGAGCGTGCCTTCATCGGTATGGCTGAGACTACTGATCCTGCTAGCAATAAGTGGACAGACAAAGGCTTTGTGATTTGTTCTTCATCTGATAAGGGCAAGAATTGGAGCCGTAAGTCAACAAGCGATTGGGATGGTTACTTCAAGTTTAATGCCATCGACCCTTCGTTCATTATTACTCCTAGTGGTGAACATTGGCTCATCTATGGTTCATGGCATAGTGGCATCGCTGCCGTGCAGCTCGATCCTTCTACGGGTAAGACCAAGGAGAAACTGCCTGAGTCATGGGGTACAGCCGAGAGTATCAAACCATATGGTGAGTTGATTTTTACTCGTGAAAATGGTAGTCGTTGGCAGGGGGCTGAAGCTCCAGAGATAGTCTATCATGATGGTTACTACTATCTCTTCTTGGCTTACGACGCATTGGATGTTCCATACAATACTCGTGTGCTCCGCTCAAAGAATGTGGATGGACCTTATGAAACTATGAATGGCAATGTGACAGATGCCGCAAATGGAGCAAAAGACAATCCTACGGTATTGACACATCCATATAAGTTTAGCGATGGTTACGGATGGGTAGGTATCAGTCACTGTGCTGTCTTCGATGATGGCAATGGTAACTGGTATTATGTTTCTCAGCAGCGTTTCCCTGCTAATGTGTCAGGTGTCAATGCTAGCAACGCCATCATGATGGGTGGTATTCGCTCTATCAAGTGGAATGAGAATGGATGGCCTGTAGTGATGCCAGAACGTTATGGCGCTGTGCCACAGGTGGCTATCAAGGCTAGTGAGTTGGCTGGCACATGGGAGCATATCGACCTCTCTTATGAATATGGCAAGCAGAAGACCAGTACCACTTTTACCATCAATGCTGATGGAACGATGGATGGCAAGACTGCTTGGAGCAATGTGAAGACTTGGAGCTTCGATGCTTCTACCAATACGTTGGCCATCGGTACCACTAAGCTCAAGGTACAGCGTGAGGTGGATTGGGAAGCTAATCCTCGCAAGGTTACCATTGTTTATTCTGGCGTCAGTGGCAGTAAGAGCTTCTGGGGTAAAAAGAAATAAAAGTGTTGTTATTTATGAATTTATCTAATATACTTTTGGGAACAGCAATGATGATTGCTGCTCCTGCTGTAAATGCCCAAACGGTGGTGGAAACACCTATGGTTCACGACCCAGTGATGGCATACGAAAATGGAAAATATTATCTCTATTGTACAGGACATGGCATTACTCAGATGACTTCCTCCGACCGTAAGCATTGGACGATAGCTCAAGAGGGAGTGCTTTCTAAGGAGCAAATTCCTGCCTGGACACATGACAGTGTGCCTGGCTTTGAGACTCATATCTGGGCTCCAGATGTCATTAAGTATAAGAAAAAATGGTATATGGCATATTCTTGCTCTACCTTTGGCAAGAACATCTCTGCCATCGGACTCTTGAGCAATACTTCTCTTTCTAACGTGAATGGTTGGAAAGATGAAGGATGCATCGTTGCCTCCAAGGGCGACCGAGACAATTGGAATGCCATCGACCCTAATTTCATCGTTGATGAGAAAGGAAAGCCTTGGATGACTTGGGGCTCTTTCTGGGATGGCATCCAGATGATACAACTCGACAAGAAGACTCTCCATGTCAAGAAAGGAGCAAAGCCAATGACCATCGCTCGCCGTCATGCTGTGGGAGATACTACGGCAGAACCGAATCCAACTTCTAAGTTTGCAGGCACCAATGCGATAGAAGCTCCTTTCATCATGAAGCATGGCGATTATTATTATCTCTTCGTGAGTTGGGATTACTGTTGTCGTGGCATCAAGAGCAACTATCGGGTAGCAGTAGGACGCAGTAAGAATGTGGCTGGTCCTTATTTCGACAAAAATGGAAAGGATATGCGAGAGGGAGGTGGTACACTCATCTTGGAAGGAGACAAGAAAGAAATTGAGGCTATGGGACATAGTTCGGCTTATTCCTTCCCAGATGGTGATTATTTCTTCTGTCATGGCTATAGTGTGGCAAAGAATGGCGCTTCCATTCTCGTTCAGAAGAAGATTCATTGGACCAGTGATGGTTGGTTGACTTTGGAATAAAAGAGCGTCTTTCTCGCTTTCTGGCGAATCAAGACGAATTGTGTTTGTGTGTAAAAGCAAGCTTTTAGCAGAATATTCTGTGAAAAGCTTGCTTTTTTCGTTTTTATTGCCTAACTTTGCAACATAAAACCAATCATATCAATCAATGGATACCGAACAACTCTCTATGACCAAGAAAACCATTGTGGGAGTACAATTCCTTTTTGTGGCTTTCGGCGCAACGGTCTTGGTGCCTCTTTTGATAGGCATCGATCCAGCAACGGCTCTCTTCACCGCAGGTGTGGGAACCTTTCTTTTCCATTTCATCACCAAGGGCAAGGTTCCTATCTTCCTTGGTAGTTCCTTTGCCTTTATCGCACCTATCATCGCTGCCAGCAAGCAGTGGGGATTGCCGGGTACTATTGCCGGACTGACCAGTGTGTCGTTGGTGTATTTCATCATTAGTGCTTTGGTGAAATGGCAAGGCAAGAAATTGCTCGACCGCATCTTCCCTCCTGTGGTCATTGGTCCTGCTATCATCCTCATCGGTCTTTCCCTCTCAGGAAGTGCCGTGGATATGGCTAAGACCAATTGGATATTGGCTTTTTCTTCTTTGATTACTGCCATCTTGGTTTTGACCTTCTGTAAGGGCTTGATGAAGTTGGTGCCTATCATCACGGGTGTTGTCGTAGGCTACATCATCGCTATTTGCATGGGCGAGGTGGATTTTTCGGGTGTGGCAGCGGCTTCGTGGTTCTCTTGTCCTATCTCATTTGATACGATAACCCATTTCTCCTGGAGTCCTTTCCTTTATATGATTCCTGTTGCCATTGCCCCTGTATTGGAGCATATTGGCGATGTATATGTGGTGAGTGCTGTGGCTAAGAAAGATTTTGTGAAAGATCCAGGCTTGCATCGTACGATGCTCGGTGATGGTGTGGCTTGTCTTTGCTCTGCTTTCTTGGGAGGTCCTCCTGAGACAACTTATTCGGAGGTGACAGGTGCCATGTCTATCACCAAGGTTACCAGTCCTGCTGTGATTCGTATTTCGGCAGTAACAGCCATCTGCTTCTCTATCGTGGGCAAGTTGAGTGCTTTGCTTCAGAGTATTCCTCAGGCGGTATTGGGTGGCATCATGCTCTTGCTCTTTGGTACGATTGCCAGTGTGGGTGTGCAGAATCTGATGCAGAACAAGGTAGATATGAACGATACGCGCAATGTCATCATCATCTCTGTGATGCTGACCATGGGCTTGGGTGGGGCCGTTCTTTCTTCGGGTGCCTTTGCCATCTCTGGTATCGGACTGTCTGCTGTTATTGGTGTGATTCTCAATTTGGTTTTGCCAAAGACCAAGAAAGAGGAGGCACAGGCAGAATAAGCTGCATGGATTTTAAGAAAAGAATATTACGTTAGATAAAGAAATGAATATAGTCAAACTATTTACTTTTGACTATATCATCTCTACCTTGATAGGTATTCCGATGGGAGTTACACAGATAGGAGAGGGTTGGATGCCTGTTTCTGCTCCTCATAGTGTGATGCCTATCTTCTGCCAGTTCGACTTCAATGGCTTCTTTACTCCAAAGATGATTATGGTGGTATTCTCTTTGTTGCTTGTCAACATCTTCGATACCATCGGTACTGTGCTTGGATTGGTATCTAAGTTGGGACTTAAAGAGGATGCTAAGGGCAATGTGCTTGGTGTGAAAGAGGCAATGATGAGTGATGCCATCGGTACTACGGCTGGTGCTTTGCTTGGTAGCTCTACCATCACTACATACGTGGAGAGTGCATCAGGTGTAGCAGAAGGTGGTAAGTCGGGCTTGACTTCTTTCTTCGTAGGTATCCTGTTCATCCTGAGTATCTTCTTGGCACCTATCTTCCTGCTGATTCCTAGTGCTGCCACCAGTGGTGCTTTGGTGATGGTGGGGGTATTGATGATTGATTCTTTCAAGAAGATTGAGTTGGAAGACATCTCTGAGTCGTTCCCTGCTTTCATCACGATGATTACGATGGTGCTCTGCTATAGCATTGCGGATGGTATCTGCCTGGGTATCTTGAGTTATGTGATTATCAAGATGATGGTAGGTAAGTTCAAGGACTTGAACGTTACCTTATATATATTGGCAGTGTTGCTGCTGATAAATTATGCTTTTGGATAAAAGGCAACTGGGTTTGAGATAGTCCGATGACTTCCAGATGCTATTCTTTGACATTTTATATGTTTTGTTAAAATATAGTTAAAATCGCGTTTATTCCGCTACGAACCCTCTTTTTTATGGTGCTCGTAGCGAAATAAGCGCTTTTTTCTTGCGTTATATTCAAAAATAATATTAAATTTGTAGGCAATAAAAAAGCAAGATTATGTGTGATATAATTGGAAGAAAAAGGAAATAGCCGAACTCAAGCGTTACTATCATAGTGGTAGGGCAGAGTTTGTTGCCGTGTATGGTCGCCGTCGTGTGGGAAAGACTTTCTTGATTAATGAGGTCTTTCATGATGATATGGTGTTAAGCAAACGGATTATTGGCAACAGCATCTTACGGAGAGTGATGTAGCCTCGTGGTGAAAGATAGTGGGGATACTGATGGTATGCAGATTGACTTGCTGATAGATAGGGCAGACGATGTGGTAAATGTTTGTGAGATGAAATTCTACAAGGCTCCCTATACTGTGACCAAGATTTATGCCCAGGTGTTGAATTCTCGTTTGCAGACTTTGGAAACGAAGTATCCTACCAAGACATTCCTACTTACTTATATTGGAAATTCGGAATTGTCAAGCAATGAATATTCTGAAGTATTTGCACCATCTGTAACGTTGGAAGATTTGTTCACTTAGATTATTCGCCTTATAGAAAAACTGCATTTTAGCAAAGTTTGTAAGTATAAAATACGCATTTTAGCAAAGTTTAAGCAGGTAATAGTGTTGAATATCAAATGTTTACAGTATCTTTGCAGTAAATTCTAATTAATTGGTGATTTTATTGATAAAATGACATGGTGGAAGAGAAGGTTATACTGCAAGTTTTGGCAGAACAAAAAGAATATGTAGAAGGCTACACACCTAGTAAATGGGTAACCAGACGAGAGGAACAACTGTTTGAATTCGACAGCCCTCTCGCCCAAGTAGTCATTGGGGTAAGGCGAAGTGGCAAATCCACTTTATGTCATAAGGTATTGCTGGAACATGGCATAAAATATGGCTATGCCAACTTTGATGATGACCGACTTGCTAAATTACGAATAGAAGATTTGAATACAGTGCTTTCGTGCATTTATCAAATCTATGGTACCGATATTCAGTATCTATTTCTAGATGAAATACAAGATGTAGAAGGTTGGCACTTATTTGTCAATCGTTTGCTTCGTACACCTCTGCATATCGTTGTAACGGGTAGCAATGCCAAACTTTTAAGTGGTGAGTTGGCCACTCATCTCACAGGAAGATACAATGAGATACATCTCTTTCCTTTCTCCTTCCAAGAATATTGCGAATTCCATCAGATAAATACGATGTCCATCACAACAAAAGGCGATGCTGAGCTTAAACGAGCTTTCATGTCATACATCAATGATGGTGGATTTCCTGAGATACAAAACCTTCGCAACAAGCGAGGTTATGTACAAAGCCTCATAGAGGGCATCGTATCCAAAGACATCAAGCGTCGTTTTAATATTCGCAATGTGAATGCCTTGCGCAAGATAGTCAATCATCTTATCAATAATGTATGCCAAGAGGTCAATTATGACGATATTGCCAAGTTGCTGGGCATGACAGACCTCACAGTCAAGAAATATGTCGATTATTTGCGCCAAGCATTTGTCATACAATTACTCACAAAGTTTTCTTTCAAGAGCAAAGAAAGAATTAGAAACGCCAAGGCATATATCGTAGATCCTGGTCTTCAAAACAACCGAGATAATGCATTTGCTGCAGCCAACATAGGGTGGAGGTTAGAAAATGTCGTCTTTATAGAGTTGTTGCGCAGATGTGCCAATAACTATCTTGATGTGTACTATTATAAGGCGAATCCACGTGCCAAGGAAGTTGATTTTGTAGTGTGTAATCAAGACAAGGCTATGGAATTGATACAGGTGGCATACGATATTGACCAAGAAAAGACTTACAATAGCGAAATCAATTCTTTGATTAAAGCATCAGAATTTCTGCATTGCGCCAAGTTGACATTAATAGCCTTTACCGCAACTAGGGAGGAAATGATACAGGGGAAAAACATCCAATTCATTTCTGCTATAGATTGGTTGTTAAAGAAATAGCGATTAAGATTATTTTTGTCCACTTGGGGGAGCTACTGCAATCTGTAACGCTAGAAGACTTATTTACTTAAGTGGTTTGGAAACATCGGAAATGGTCTTTGCTATAAAACAACACTCCTCGTTGAGGCGAATTGTTCGCCTGCAACGAGGAGTGAATGTTAGATATTACTCTTCAGGATTTTCACCAGGGAATTGTTCTCCAACTCCTTCATTTCCATTACTTCCTGCTAGGATAGTTTCTTTTAAATTTAAAGAATGTACCTGCATGGTTGGCTTTCTTGTAATCTAATTTTTTCATTGTTTTATATTTTATTGAATTGAAATTTTACGTCCATTGATGATGTAAACGCCCTTTGGCAAATTATTAGAATTGCCAGTCTGATTTACTAGCTTTCCATCTAGAGTAAACACCCTCTTGTCTTTTGATGTTGCTGGAGTAATAGGAATTTCCTTGATGACAGTTGTTTCATCACCTATACCCCAAGATATGCTTTCTACACTGATTTGGGTAGTTAGGTCTGCTTTGTAGATGTAAGCTCTGAATGGCAATACATGATCACTCATGGCAAAACCACCATTAGACATGAAGGTATAATTTGCTTCTTTATCCAAGTTAGACTTATATTGGTAGGTTCCTCCGAATCTGACATCCAAATCAGAGTTCTGTTCAAGTACACCAGAATTAGCACTAGAATTGTAAACCTTAAATGTCGTCTCTATTGTTTTGGCAGCATAATCACTACTAATGTAAGTAGAGCTGCTGTTTTTAAGTTCAACCTTGTCACTTGCTAGTCTTGCAACAAAAGGCTGACCTGCTTTGATAACAGTATTCATATCTGCTTTGTTTAACATAAGTGTGAGTAATTTACTTTCGGTGTTATACAATGCAATATTTATAGGAATGAATACCTCGCTAAAGCAAGGAGTTTCTGCTAAATTGATGTCAAATGGCATACATTGGGCTACATATTTTCCCGTTTTGATATACTGACCTTCACGAGTATAGGTGATATTGCCAGGCTTGTATGTTCCTTCTGCGATGTTTGGTTCGTTATCATTGATAGAAGCTGTTAATTCTTCAGTGCCAGGCTCTGTTGTTGTTAACGCATTGATGTTTTGAAATTGTCCCCAAAATTCATCATTCTTATAAGTGTCTATGCAAGAACTTAATACATTTAAATTACAGCTCTCATAGTTATTTTTTGCAAAAACGCCAACATTCTGAAGAGTAGGTGGCTCTGTGCGATAGATATTTATTTCTTTAAGATTTGGACAGTCTTTGAATGCTTCAGATTTTATAGTACTAACTCTAGAACCTATTGTGACTTTTTTTAATAATGAACAATCAGCGTATCTATTATTAGTTGATTATCAGTATTATACGCTCTAAACGGTAGAAAAGTGGCAATATGGATTCTATTTAGATACGAAATGGTGAAGATTTAACGTATTTAACTTTCGATTACAACAAAAATCAAAGAAAATAGGGATTGGATGGGGGTGTTTCAACTCAACCCATAATGTGGCAAGCAAAAATTGCTGGATAAGATTTATAAAGAGATTCAGTTGAAACGATTCCCTGAAAGTAAAGAATGTGATTCTTTTCTGTGTCCTTTAACTTGAAACGGGCACTATGATGTAGCTTGCTAAGTCACATAATACTATTTTTATGCTTACCAAATGCAGTTTTTCTATCATTAATGTTCTCTTTTGAGATAAAAGTGGTATCTTTGCGGTGCAAAATGTGATACTAATATCAAAAATAATACTCTAACATGGTATTTGAGCGCAAGAAATACTTGAATGAGCTTATCGCAGGACGTGGCAACGGACTTGTGAAGATTATAACAGGTGTCAGACGATGTGGAAAGTCTTTTCTTCTGTTTGACATCTGGCATAAATGGCTGTTGGAACATGGGGTGACAGATAATCATATCGTCGAGATACAGCTTGACGATTTCCGAAACAGACGGTTAAGGAAACCTGATGTCTTGCTCGACTACATAGACTCTAAGGTAGTTGATGATGGCAACCCTTATTACATTGTCTTGGATGAGGTGCAACTGGTAGAAGAGTTTGTTGAGGTTATTCTCAGCTTGACACACATGAGGAATGTGGATGTATATGTGTCAGGCTCAAACTCACGTTTTCTGTCAAGTGATGTAGTGACGGAGTTTCGTGGCAGAGGTGACGAAATACGCATTTGGCCTCTCACCTTTGATGAGTATTTCAAGGGTGTAGGTGGCGATATACGCAAGGCATGGTTGGATTATTACACCTTTGGCGGACTTCCACAGGTGGCTTTGCTTGAAACGAAAGAAAAGAAAACAGACTATTTGCGTGGTCTGTATGAAACGACTTATCTACGTGATGTGATAGAGCGAAACCATCTACGCAATCCCGATGGAATGAAGGAACTGGTGCGTGTGCTTGCCTCAGGTATTGGCTCATCTACCAATCCAACAAGAATTGCCAACACATTTCAATCAGCACAAGGTATTGCCATAAAAAGGGACACAATAAAGCAATACATTGATTATCTGAAAGACTCTTTCTTGATAGAGGAAGCCTTGCGCTATGATGTGAAAGGCAGGAAGTATATTGGTACGGAAACCAAGTATTATTTTGCGGATATTGGCATTCGTGCCGCTATCCTTAACTATCGCCAACAAGAAGAAACGCACATTATGGAGAACATTATCTATAATGAACTACGTAGTCGTGGATATAATGTGGATGTCGGTTTGGTGGAACTTGGTGGTAAGGACGAAAACGGCAAGTTTGTCAGAAGACAGTTGGAGGTTGATTTTGTCGTGAACCGCCCTCCATACAGAGTCTATATCCAATCGGCTTTCCATATGCCTACACCTGAAAAAGAACAGCAGGAGCGTCGCCCATTATTGTCAATCAATGACCACTTCCGTAAAATCGTTATTGTCGGTGATGACATCCATCGAAAAGAAGATGAACTCGGTGTGTTGACAGTTGGACTCTTAGATTTCCTGACAGACAAGGAATTGTTAGAGCAAGGATAAATACATATATAATTTCACAGCAATCTTGTCTGGTCTTTATTTTTTTGCTAAAGACCAGACAAGACATATCCCCCATATCAGGAGAATTATATATAATTACGCATTCATAAATGTAGCCTTTCCCTCCGTTTTTGGGATTATACAGCATGACCTTGCCAGTCCTCACCTTACCATCCATGTCAACTTGCCAATAAATTGTTGAGCCTCCCCACTTATAGGATGTTCCGACATGATACATCTTCATCAGCCTTTCTGTCTCTGGTTCACCAAAGACCTTGGAAAGGTACCGGTATAACGGATTGATTCCGTAATGAGACAAGGAACGCTCCATGATAGCGTTGGCGATATAGGAAATAGGCTTTTCTACGACTTTCGGTTGGATATTCCTTCTTGTCGGATATGGCAATTTGTCCTTAGATAGAAAGTCTGGATGCTCACGGAAATAGTCTTTAGGAGTATAGTGATACCCACAACTATGCTCATGGTCGCATTTACCTACATTGTCAGGGAATGAAACTTCCCCCTCACCATCTATGTATCTTGTGAAACAACGCTTGCGCTCACAATTCGGGCATGTGTAACGATTGCCTAATCTGTATTTCTCCAAGTGAAATCTATACTCGTTCATCATCGTAACTGAAATGAATTATTGGTGAATTTCAGCTTTCAGTTCTTTCATGTTTTCAGTTACGCACTTGTCAACTGAAAAACTGAAACAAATGAATACTGAAAACAGGTTGGTTTATGTTTCAGTTGCCTGTCCTGTTTCGAACTTTACTTTTTCGTAAAATCCTTTCTTTGCCTTTGTGATAAGTCCTGACTTCATAAGCTCCTTTATATAGTTCATCACAGTACGCTCTGTAACATGTAGATTCTCCATTCCTGTTTTTATGGCAGTTTTTGTATCAAAGCTGTCTTCCAACAGATACAGCAACTCCTTGGATATAGAATCACAGGTGTCTTCAGCAACAAAGGCTCGGCAGCGTTGATAGCAATTCTCACAGTATTCATTGAGTCGTAATGCTCCTTTTATGGAATCCACATCAATACTTTGCAGATGGCTCTCGCCACAGGCGTATCTTAGAGTTTGGAGCAATAAGGCAATGCGTGCGACGTGGGTATTGTGCTTTATCACCCTCGTTTCAACATCTTCATCGTCCTCTATGGCATTGATGGCATCCACATTTCTGTTCCACCAACCAAAGAAAAGGGAGTGTGCGTCCTTGTCCATATAAAGGATATTTGGACAATATTCATTTGTGTCATTACACCTTGCATAGTCAAGTCCAAAGATTTTCCCGATGATGTCAGCCCATTTTCTTGAAGCCTCGCTCTGGCGCACATGGCCGTCTTCTTCATCCAGCCAGTGTGGAACTTTCTTGGATTTGGGATATACAACCAGAATACGGTCAAGAAAACCAGTATCCATGAATTTGGAAGCCATCAGTTCTTTCATTCGTTTGGTCTGTGTTGTCCCGATGATGTTGACACATGGCTCTTCTACACGTTGTGGGCGGTCATTCTTGACACGGGTGTTCTCCAAGTGGCATCCGCTCCAGATGGAAAGTAGGCGTTCAAGCATGGGATTTTTCCCATACCTGTCTGTATTGGCAAGCAGTCCGAGAATTTCATCATAGTTGATGGCTATGCCACGCAAGTTGTTGTAATGCTCCAATACCAGAACCTCCAATGTAAAGTCATCCAATGTGACCCTTTTCAGAATAGGCTTCTTCATTTCCTTGCTTCCACTTTCCTTTGTTGCACATGCTGCCTCATATAGGTCAAGTTCATGGTTGAACCTATCGAACAGTTTGCGTTCATGTTCCCGAATTGGTTTGTATGCAAGCTGCAATGGTGGAGTTTTGCCCATGCCAGGTCTGCCAACCAATATGATATAAAGGGCGGAATTTGTGTCCCAGTCTGGCTTGATGTGAATACGATAGGTGTTGCCAAGAGCAGCTGATGCTGCCGACAGCATGGACATGGCGACATAATCCACCTTGAAATTGCCGTGCACCACCATGTCTATGATGATGGACTGCATTTTTTGTGGAAAAACCTCAAGAGGGAAGCCTGAGTCCGCTAAAGACTCGGCTTCCATGTTGATTTTGTTACAGAGTTCAAGCGCATCCATAGTATTTCCAATTTAAGGGTTTAGGTTTGCGCTTGTTTCCTGCAAGAATGGCTGCGTTCTCTTCCTCTGCCGTGAGAGGTACAGGATTCTTGCGGTTAGTCTCCAGCCACTTGTCAAGTTCATCTTGATAAAGACAGTAACGCTTGCCGGGCTTGGTGGCAGGAATGCTGCCGTTCCCAAGTTTCAT
>CAVKNU010000018.1:0-28299 GCA_963657465.1 Lachnospiraceae bacterium | reverse complement strand
ATTTATGTGGATGGTGACCAGACTGATGAAAATCTCAATGACTTAACATGGTGGACAGACAAACATAATAAGTATGCGAGTCGTGAAGCTATCAATATGTTGCTAATGCAGTATGAACTGGATGCAGATGCAGAAGGTGTTGCTGCAAAATTTTGGGGAAATGATGCTGAAAGGAAACGCTGGTTGAAGGTAAGATATGCAAGAATGCCTTTATTCCTTCGTCCGTTCTTGTATTTCTTCATGAGATATGTAGTGAAATTAGGCTTTCTTGATGGAAAACAAGGATTTATCTGGTATGTGCTTCAAGGTTTTTGGTATCGTTTCTTGGTAGATGCCAAGGTATTTGAGCTAAAGAAGAAATTTGGCTTTGATGAGAAGAAAATTAAGAAGTATCTGATAGACAATTATTTAACGGCGACCCTAATTCGGGGGCAAAATGGAGTGAAGAATTAAGGCAGAATAATGACGATTCTTCTTTGAATTTGCCTATTTGCATAAGCTTACGAGACGAAAGGAGGGCTTATGCAGCATAGTGTTAACTTGTTATCCTTTGATGGCTCTGATTTCGATAAAGGTGCAGGAAAGTTGAAAACTATTTTATGGTATTTTATAAATGCTCTTATCGTCAGGGCTTCATGGAATCCATGCATGGGTATCAAGGTTGCATTGCTCAGAGTATTTGGGGCTAAAATTGGCAAAGGATTGGTTATCAAGAATAATGTCATCATCAAGTCACCTTGGAACTTGGTTGTAGGTAATGACTGTTGGTTGGGTGAAGACTGTTGGATAGACAATCTGGATAAGGTGGTTATCGGCAGTAACGTGTGCATCTCGCAAGGAGCATTGCTGCTTACAGGCAATCACGACTATACGATGTCTTCCATGCCTTACCGCAATGCTGACATCCGAATAGAGGACGGAGCATGGATAGGTGCTAAGACTACTGTCTGCCCTGGTGTTACGGTGCATCGCAATGCCATTCTGACTGTGGGCAGCATCGCAACAAAGGATATGGAGATGAACGGTATCTACCAAGGGAATCCTGCTGTGAGAGTTAGGGAAAGGAAAATAAAAGAATAACAACAATAAAATGAAAGTTTCGATTATAACAAGTTGTTACAACCGTGAGAAGACTATCCGTGGTTGTATAGAGAGTGTGTTGGCGCAGGATTATCCTGACATTGAGTACATCATCGTGGATGGGGCTTCCAAGGACAAGTCGGCTGAGATTATCCGTGAGGCGATAGCTGGTTATGAGGATAAGGTAAAGTTTATCTCAGAGCCTGACCATGGCATGTATGAGGCTATCAACAAGGGCATTCGTATGGCGACAGGTGATGTCATCGGGCTTTGCCATTCGGATGACTTTATCTTTGCATCGGATACGGTGTCACACGTGGTGAATAAGATGGAGGAGACGGATTGTGATTTCCTTTATGCTGATGGCATCTTCGTGAATGAGCAACATATAGATAAGGTGGTGAGGAAATGGATTGGTGGCAAATATGCTCGCTGGAAGGTGAGATGTGGTTGGCTGCCTTTGCATCCTACTTGCTATATCAAGCGTGAGGTGATGATGAGGTGTGGGCTTTATGATGAGAGCTACAAGATAGCTGCTGATACCAATCTCTTGGTGAACTATCTGTATAACTGCAACCTAAAGGTGGCTTACCTCCCTGAGTTCGTTACAAGGATGCGCATGGGGGGTATGAGTACAGACCCTGTGAAGCGCAAGAAAATGTGGGATGAGGACATCAGGGTCTATTCTGGTTACGGCTTCAAGCCTGTAACCTTGACCAAGTTGATGAAGATGGCATGGAAAGTACCGCAGTTCATCAAGGCGAAGTTCATGTAAGACCTTTGCTGTTGAGTGATGTTATGGGCGATGGTCGCCTGGTCCTGGTCCGAGTTTTCGGTCAAGGAAATCAAGGATTCGCCAAAGAAAGAGACGAAGCTTTGCATGACATTTTTTGAAGAATCTTAGTATCATGGTGGCAAAGGTATAACAAAATGTTGATATTGCCAAATGTTTGCTTGGATTTCTGAGAAATGGGGAAAGGTATGGCAAGAATGGTATGAAGAGGGGGAAGAACGCTTCACAATACTAAAATGGTGGAGATGATGGGCTTAGGTGTTGATATAAAAGGACAAGCCCCAAGGGATAAATCCTTGAGGCACATTCTAATTTAGCACGTTAAATGTTAGAGGTTACTTGGCTTACAAAACGGCTTGAACCGTTCACATTTTTAATTTTCGTCATAATAATTAATTTTTTATGAGCATTCTTCGTTGAGTGCTCATCTTAATACCAAAACCGTTAGTCTAATCAGAAAATTATGAATCAAAAGGAAAAATATGGCTTTGATGAGAACATAGCTTTTGAAGCTATTCAGTGTGCTTTCAATAAGGTTTGGCTTTATCCTACATTTGATATGAGCAAGTCGCATTGTAAGGATGAAGAGAATGCTATTGTTATTTGGCTTATTAAAATTGCTGTATCTCAAATGTTTCAGACTCACAAAACTGTATGCTTAGTCCCCCAGGTTTGTCGGGTGAGCCATTATGAGGGCTTTGAAATAAGACTATGAAAAATAAAAACAGGTGGTAAATCTTCTCACGAAGACCCACCACCTTCAAAAAACAGTAATTAACTCAAAATTTATAATCTATATCATTACTACCTTGTCATTTGTTTGCAAATTTATATAAAAGAAAAGAATATTCAAAGTTGTATTCTTTGAAAATACATTTTCCATCTCCTAAAAAACTACATTTAAGAAACGTTTGCATAACGAGAAATGCACTGAAATTTTATTCTGATATTGCTTTTTTGAATAGTTCCATCAGCCATGCCTTTTGTTCGTTGATAGACATATTGCTATTGTCTAACAAAATAGCATCTTCAGCTTTCTTTAGAGGAGAAACTTCTCGATGTGTATCTATGTAGTCTCTTTCTTCTACATTTTTAAGGATGGCATCGAAGTCTGCAGGCATGCCCTTTTCTTTTAGTTCATCATAGCGACGTTGTGCTCTGACCTGCGAACTGGCAGTAACAAAAATTTTTAATTCGGCATGAGGAAAAACTGTAGTACCAATGTCGCGTCCATCCATGACGATGCCTTTTTCCTCACCCATCTTTTGCTGTTGTGCTACCAGAGCTTCTCTTACAAAAGGAAGTGCGGCAATAGGGCTGACATGACTTGAAACCTCCAGAGTTCTGATTTCTTTTTCTACACAAATTCCATTTAAATAGCAATCAGGACGTCCTGTCTCTGGGTTTACTTTAAATGTAATATGTATATTCTCCATCTCTTTTTCTAGGCCCTTGCTATTGATGCTTCCATCTTCCATGAAGAAATGGTGCTGGAGAGCGTAAAGGGTGACAGAGCGATACATGGCTCCGGTATCAACATAGATGTAACCTACTTCCTTGGCAAGGTCTTTTGCCATTGTACTTTTTCCGCATGATGAATAACCATCAATTGCTATTGTTATTTTCTTCATTGTGTATTAATGTTATAATGAATATGCTAAATTTAATAATATGCTATTGCTACTGATATGATACTTGCCATATGCCAAATTGAGGTGGAAGCGTTCTAGATTGATACCACCTCCGAGAGATAATCCTGCTCCATGGCTGCTTGATTCATCTTCGTCTTGTAGAATTTTCATTTCATTCGCTCTTCTGAAATTATATCCACCTCCAATCCATATGCTTTCAGTCAGTGCTATATTCAGACCTAGGACGATATGATTCTTCAAACTGGTATCCCAATGGTTGAGGTTGACGAATGTGGCCGAAACCTGAAAAGGAGTATGTTCGAATCGCTTGCTTGCACCAACTTGTAGGTCAATAGGCATTTTTTCGTACTCCTCGTTATAAGACTTCAGTTGTCCTCCCAAATTCTTGACAGTAGCCGAGAGCGACCATTCATAGTCAGGATCATAGTAGTTGATACCTAAATCTACTCCCATGGCAATGGAGTTGTAGTCTGCAATATAAGAATTGATCAGCTTGGCTGTGATACCACCGGCAATGCGTTCATCTAATAGATAAGAGAATGTGCCCATCAGCATGATGTCCTTGGCAGAAAAATCCCCCATAGGGTTGTTGTCTTCGTCTGTTTGCTTCATCTTTCCGTAATCCACATAGAATGCCGATACAGCCCATGACGCTTTTTCGGTGACGATGCGGTTGAAAGAAGCGGAAGCCATGTTCACTCCCGACATATAGTTCATGTAGGTGAGGTTGATGGTCTTATCACTCACGCTAGATAACAAGGCTGGATTATGGAAAATCAAAGTCCCATCATCTTCAATCAAGGTGATGTTATCGCCTCCGAGTGCAGCAGCGTGAGCACTGACTGGCATACGAAGGATATTATATCCAGTTTGGCTCTCTTGAGCGTGCATTCTTATCGCAAAAAGCATCAATAGAGCGAAAAAAACAACTTTTTTCATTTAAATTCTCTAATTATTGCGCAAAGATACTGCTTTTTTCAAGAATAAGACGTAAATTTGCAATGTTTTCGCAATAAAAACGAAAGTAAACTTCAAATATTGTGGCTTCATGCTGCAAAATAGGAGATATTAGACGGTGGAAATAAAGAAATCAAATCAGGTACAGTTGGAGGATAAGCGGGTGACATTTTTCCTGCTGGGGCTTCTTTTGGCTTTTTCTCTACTTTTTGTAGGATTGCAATATTCTAATGGTCCTCAATCATTGGATGCAGATGCAGATTCTTTTGAGGATTTGGCACAAGATTTAGAGATGTCGGCTCCGCAAGATCAAAAGGATATGGTTTCTGCAGAAGCTGCGGCTGCCCCTGCTAAGGCTGTTACGCAACAAGTGAAAGAACAAGAGCATTTGAAACGGGAAACTCCGCAAAAAATAAGCGCTACGACAAGTGAACTTGTGATAGGTAATGGGGAAGGTGCGGTGGATGGTGCAAAGGTGAAAGAAGCTGCTCCCGAAACACCAATTGACAATGCAACTGCTCAGAATGAGGCACCTCTAAATTTTACAATTGTTCAGAAAATTCCGGAATTCCCTGGGGGATGGTCTGCTTTTATGCAATGGCTTACCAAAAATCTGAAATACCCAGTTGCAGCTCAGCAAAATAAAATACAAGGTACGGTAGTAGTTTCTTTTATAGTTAATAAAGATGGAAGCATTGCCAACTTGAAGGTAAGCACATCGGCCGATCCTTTGTTGGATAGGGAAGCCCTGCGAGTGATGAAGATGATGCCTAAGTGGAAACCGGGTATTGATAGAAATAAAGTATGTCGCACAATGATAGCAGTGCCAGTAGTATTTAAATTATAAATTATTTATAGAAATGAAGACTGCAGATGAAATCTTAAGCATGGTGAATGAGTTTTTGGAAAAATTGTCATACGACAGAAAGCCAACTTCTCTCTATGATCCTATCAAGTATGTTCTTTCGATGGGTGGAAAACGTATTCGTCCTACATTAATGCTGTTAGGGTATAACTTGTTTAAAGAGAATCCGGAGAGAATTCTGATGAATGCCGTTGCTTTGGAGACCTATCATAATTATACTTTGCTCCATGATGATTTGATGGATAACGCCGACTTGCGCCGTGGACATGAAACGGTACATAAGAAATGGAATGCCAATACGGCCATTCTTTCGGGTGACAGTATGTTGGTATTGGCTTATGAGCGTATGGCTCAGTGCGATGAAAAGCATTTGTCTCAGGTGCTGAGGCTTTTCACTACTACAGCTTTGGAGATAGGTGAAGGTCAGCAATACGACATGGAATTTGAAAACCGTGATGATGTCAAGGAAGAAGAATATATTGAGATGATTCGTCTCAAGACAAGCGTCCTCTTGGCTTGTGCCTTGAAGATAGGAGCTATTCTTGCCGATGCATCAGCTGAGGATGCGGATAATCTTTATAAATTTGGTGAGCAGATAGGTTTGGCATTCCAATTACAAGACGATTATTTGGATGTTTATGGTGATACCAAGGTCTTTGGTAAAGAAATTGGTGGAGATATAACTTCCAACAAAAAGACCTTTATGCTTATCAATGCTTTCAATCATGCAAATGCAGAACAACGTGCTGAACTAGAAAAATGGGTAGGAGCAAAAGAGTTCGACCGTAAGGAAAAGGTTGCTGCTGTAACTCGTCTCTATAATGAAATAAGTATTGATAAGTTGGCTCAAGAAAAAATTGCTTATTATTTTGGACAAAGCAAAAAATACCTTGAGGCAGTTGGTGTGAGTGAAGAGCGAAAGGCAGAATTGCAAAAGTATGCTCAGAAAATGATGAAACGTCAGTACTAGTTATAAATTAGAAAATTACAAATTAGAAATGATAATAGATACTCATACGCATTTGGATGCAGAGGAGTTTGACGAGGATAGGGCGGAGGCTTTCGCTCGTGCCAAGGAGGCAGGAGTTGGTAAGGTATTTCTGCCTGCCATCGATGTGAAGACCACTGAGGCTGTCTTGGAACTGAGCAAGCAATATCCTGGGTATGCCTATCCAATGATAGGTTTGCATCCTGAGGAGGTAAAGGCAGATTGGAAAGAACTGCTTTCTGCAATCAAGCAAATTCTTGATGCTCATGTCTCAAAGGATGAAGATGGACATTTGCAAGTTTCTGATTTCATCGCTGTGGGTGAGGTAGGTTTGGATTACTATTGGAGTCGAGAATTTGAGCATGAGCAGCTGGAGGCTTTCGAGGAACAAGTGAAATGGTCAATAGAAACTCGCTTGCCATTAATGATTCATTGTCGAAAGGGACAAAATGAGATGGTACATCTTTTGCGACAGTATGAGAAGGAACTTCCTGGTGGGGTGTTTCATTGTTTCACCGGAAATCAGAAAGAGGCTGAAGAACTCCTTACTTTTGATAAATTCGTGCTGGGTGTAGGTGGCGTATCAACCTTTAAGAGTAGTCATTTGCGTGAAGATTTGCCAGCTGCCGTTCCTATGGATCGTATCGTATTAGAGACGGATAGTCCTTATATGGCACCAGTTCCTTATCGAGGCAAACGTAATGAGAGTGCCTTTGTTGTCGAAGTGCTTAAAACTTTGGCAAAAGCCTATGGTGTGTCGGAGGAAGAGTTAGCTATGCAGACAAATCAAACAGTTATGCGAATTTTTCCAACTGAAAACTAGAGAAATCTGCATAATTTGATGCTAAAACTCTAAAATAACATAAAAAACAGCGAAAAATATGGTATTTCGAAGGAAAAGCAATACTTTTGCAATTCGAAATTGCTAAGGCTCCAAAACCGAGCAAGCAAGACGTTTCTTCGGAATCAAGGAAAGATGCTCGAGTGGCTGAAGAGGCACGCCTGGAAAGCGTGTAAACGGCGAAACCGTTTCGGGGGTTCGAATCCCCCTCTTTCCGCTTTTGTATATATATTATTTAAGGTATATGAAGAAAAATACAGTTATTGCACGTTTGGCAATATTGGTTTTTATGATTGTTTCTTCTTTGCCAATAATGGCACAAGAAGAAAGTATGGGATTTCATCAAGCTCTTAAGACGAAGTTTATAGAGGGTAATGCAGGCTTCATGTCGCTCGTAGCTATAGCTCTTGTTATAGGTTTGGCGTTTTGCATCGAACGAATCATTTATTTGAGTCTTTCTGAAATCAATGCAAAGAAGTTGATGCAAGATATTGATGGAAAAATGAGTGCCAACGATGTGGAGGGTGCTAAAGAATTGTGCCGCAATACACGGGGACCTGTGGCTTCCATTTGTTACCAAGGTTTGATGCGCATGGATGACTCTTTGGATGACATAGAGCGTTCAGTGGCAAGTTATGGAACTGTTCAAGCTGCTAATTTGGAAAAAGGATGTTCTTGGATTCGTCTATTTATCGCCATGGCTCCTTCTTTAGGATTCCTGGGAACTGTGATAGGTATGGTTATGGCATTTGATCAGATTCAGCAGGCTGGTGACATCAGTCCTACTATTGTTGCTTCTGGTATGAAAGTGGCTCTTATCACTACTATTTTTGGTATCATAGTGGCTTTGATTCTTCAAGTGTTCTATAATTATATTCTTTCTAAGATAGAGCATATTACAAGTCAGATGGAAGAATCGGCTGTTACATTGATGGACATTATTGCTAAGTCAAAGAAATGAAGATGAAAGATATAAAGAGCTGGACTACTGAAAAGATTTCACAACGTGTGTTTTATGCAATAATTATATTATCGGTTGTGGTCTTTGGTTTGTTCTTTTTGATTGGATACGATATGCCTTTCGATGAGAATCCAGACTTTAATGCTCCTTTGTTTACGGATGTGCTCATGGTGTTGATGTGGTTATTGTTGATTGTTACGATAGCCTTGTCCTTGGTGGCAATAATAAGAACTTACAAGATAAGTTGGAAAAGTGATGCCGTGGTCAATGGTGTTCCACAAGGTAAAATCTTTCGTTTTACTTGGATAGGCACATTGTTGTTGCTTATTGTAACATTCTTGATAGGTTCCTCCGTACCGATGCTCATCAATGGTGAAGAGTATGGAGATTGGCTTTGGCTGAAAGTCTCAGATATGTTGGTCACTACTTCCATTTGTATGTTGATTATAGGAATTGGAGTTGTTCTTTTTGGTGCAACTAGGTATATAAGAAAAGAAAGAAAACATGAGGTTTTATCGTAAGGAACATGAAGTTCCTGGACTAAATACGACTTCTACGGCAGATATCTCATTTATGTTGTTGATATTCTTCCTGGTTACCACCTCAATGGATGTGGATAAGGGATTGTTGCGTCAGCTTCCTGCTACCGAACCTCAGAAGAAGGAAGTACAAGAAACGGTGGTGGATAAAGGAACTTTGATGACACTTCATGTGATGGCGAATGATACACTTTTGATGAATGATCGACCTATCAAGGTTGCTGCTTTGAAAGCGGAAGTATTGCGTTTCGCCAAACGAGTGGGCAAGCGTCATCTTATATCTATTGAGAGTGATCGTGATGCAGACTATGACCTTTATTTTCAAATGCAGAATCAATTGATGGCGGCATACGGACAAATGCGTGATGAATATGCTCAAAAGAAATATGGTAAGAGGTATGCTGCACTCAATAATAATCAAAAAGATAAGGTGAGAGAGGCTTGTCCACAACGTATCACCGAATCGTATGCCAATGCGCAAGTGCAGACAGACAAGCGGGTAGATGCCAAAGCTGAGGAGCAGAAAGGAGAGGAGGAATAAATATGTTTAGAAAGTTTTCTCATGAAGTGCCAGGCTTGAATACTTCTTCTCTGCCTGACTTGATATTTTCCGTTCTTTTCTTTTTTATGATTGTAACCCACATGCGTAAGGTTACATTGAAAGTGGAATGCCAAGTTCCACAAGGAAAAGAATTGACTCGACTTACCAAAAAGTCGGCGGTAAGCTATATATATATAGGTAAACCTTCCAAGGGGGTGAAAGGTAAGTTGGAAAATGGTACTTGCATTCAGTTGAATGATAAGTTTGCCACGGCTTCTGAAGTGATGGATTACATGGTTGCAGAGAAGCAACGCATGTCAGCAGAAGACCAGCGATTGATGACAGTTTCTATCAAGGCAGACAAGCACACCAAGATGGGAACGATTACGGATGTAAAGCAAGCTTTGCGTCAGGCAAAGGCTTTAAGAATAAACTATTCGGCTGTAGAAAAAGGAAAATAATATTAATTTATAATTAATTTCTTGCAAAAAGTTGCTATTATTAAATAAAAATACTACCTTTGCAAGCAAATTAATAGTATTATGTCAAAACAAATTTTAGATTCATTGGATAGACAAATCCTGAAATTGATTTCTCAGGATGCTCGTATTCCTTTTTTGGAGGTAGCACGTGCTTGTAATGTAAGTGGTGCTGCCATTCATCAGCGTGTGGCTAAACTTACCAATATGGGTATCATAAAGGGGTCTCAATTTATTATTGACCCAGAAGAAATTGGCTATGAGACATGTGCTTATGTTGGTTTATACTTGAAAGACCCTGAGAACTTTGATCGTGTGGTAGAGGAATTGAAGAAAATTCCAGAGGTGGTGGAATGCCATTATACCACAGGTGGATTTGATATGTTCATCAAGATTTATGCCATCAACAATCATCATCTTTTGGAGATTATCCACGATAAGTTGCAACCTCTAGGTTTGTCACGTAGTGAGACCATTATTTCGTTTAATGCTGCTATCAATCGTCAGTTGTCTTTGACTGATATTGACATTGAGGATGAGGAAGACGAAGAAGAGTAAGAAAGTGGTACGTTAGCGTACCTTCTTGGTGAGATTCCTTGGATGCAACATGCCATCGGCTTAGGTCGATGGGAGGAAAATAACTGTCTGCTTCTAGGGGAGCGTCTTCCACTATCGTGAGGTAAAGGCAATCCGCTAGCTCTATCGTTTGTCGGTAGATGCTTTCGCCTCCAATGATAAACACTTCTTCTTCATGTTGGCAAGCTGCTAAGGCTTGTTGGATGGAATGACATATCTCGCACCTTTCTCTTTGTGGAGAATGGTGCGAGATTATTATATTCCGTCTATTGGGAAGTGCGCCATTTGGAAGCGATTCATAGGTTTTCATGCCCATGATGATGCTGTGTCCTGTTGTCAGAGCCTTAAAGCGATGTAAGTCGTTGGCTATGTGATACAGCAACTTGTTTTGATAACCGATGGCATGGTTTTGAGCCAAACAAGCTATGATACTTATTTTCATTTGAAAATGTTGTTATTACCTTCAGGTATGTGACTACTTTTGATTTTCCATTCTTGTGGATAGAGATTGTTGGCTCGGTTGCCGATATTCTTTTCCCAACCTAGTGGTATCTGTTTGTAGGTTATGAGCGTATAGCCTTTTGGTGTACCTTCTGGCAAGGTAATTGCTTCTTTTCTGAGATAGTTGACAGCATCCTCATAGCTTAATTCCACTTGTGGAAAGTCCTCCTTGTTGAGCAAAATGGATAGGGCTAGGCTCTGGTCGGGAATCAAGTCTTTGCCTTTGATGGTGCCAACCTTCACTCCTGCATGTATCACTTTCAATGACGTTCTAGCTTTGTCGTAAATAGTTTTCCAGCGTTGTGGAATGGCATAAACGTCGTCTGTAGTGATGCTAATATCCATATCCTCTTGATTTTTTAGCCATTGTTGTGGGAGGGTAAAGCTAGTTTTTCCTTTCTTGTTGCTTCTGTCTTTATTCTTGGTAGGTTTGGTGGCAACTTCGTTTAAGGAAGAAATCTCGCTTTCTCCATGCTTGCGGAGCACGGTTAGGAATAAACCTTCTCCTTGGCTCTTGCCTGGGATAAAACGATAAACGGGTTGTTGTTCTTGGGCAGCTATCAGATTGCCAGTGATGTTCCAGTCTTCTGCAATGTCGAGTTTCACAAATTCAGCTCCAAGTTCCCTAGCTATCCATGCCACGTTTACCTCATCCTCATGGGCATTGAAGGTACAGGTGGAATAGATGAGGATACCTCCTGGCTTGAGGCAATTCCAAATGTCTTCTACGATTTCGCGTTGTAATTGCCAACAGTTCTCTACGTTCTGTCGGCTCCATTCTTGGATGGCACCTTCATCCTTGCGAAACATTCCTTCTCCAGAGCAAGGTACATCGGTCAAGATGACGTCAAACAAGAGTTTCGATTTCTTGTAATCACGAGGATAATTGTTGGTGACAATCATATCGGGATGCCCAAACTTTTGCACGTTTTCAGCCAATATCTGTGAGCGGGTTCGCATGGGTTCGTTGCTGAAGAGAAGGCTTCCCTTAGGGAGAGCTGCTCTGACAGCAGTAGATTTACCTCCAGGTGCAGCACAAAGGTCGAGCATCAACACAGGGTGATCAATGAGTTGGTGGATGACTAAATCCACAAACATCGAAGAGGCTTCTTGTACATAATACTTGCCTGCATGGAGCAGAGGGTCGAACGTGAAGTTAGGGCGAGTCGCCAGATAGCGTCCTGTGGCAGGGCACCAAGAGATAGGTTCTCCTTCTAAGACATCATCTGTTTCCTTACATTTGAAAGGGTTGATACGGATGCTGGTAGGTACTTCTTGCTCTAGGATGCCTTGTTCCAATTGATGATACAACTCATGTCCCATCAACTGTTGTGTATAATCTATGAAATCTTTTGGTAATGTCTTTGCCATCTATTGTTATATAATATAATAAGGTGTAAATGTCTATATAGAGCAGATAAAATGCTTTTGCGAAGGCAAATGTATCGCTATTCATTTGCAAAAATAAGAAAATTTTTGTTTCTTTGCAACTAAATCAGCCACAGATACGTCTAAGGTATAGAAAAATTAATAAATAACAAGGTAAAACAATAAAAATATTGATAGATATGAAGAAGGCGATATTAACATGGGCGCTCATCATGAGCATTGGAATTACTCAAGTGTCTTTGGCATCTTCTGCTCCTAAGCATCGTTATCATCCGACTACTACCACTCAGCAGGTGGATGAAAAACAACAGGTAGATGATGAGAAACAACAGGTAGATCAAAAAGAAAATGCTCAAGAAGCAATAGAGGCTTATTCTGATACGACCGATGTGGATACAACGGCTGCCACAGATTATGATGAGGATAATGACAGAAGTTATCATTCTAAGTATAGTTTGGGCAATTATGATGACCCTTTTGATTTCTTCGGTTCGGTGTTTGGCAAGGGAACGCTCGTCGTTGTGATGATACTTTGTGTCGTTTTTGGCTTGTTCTTTGTCTTTGCTCCTTTGATAATTGTCTATCTCATCATACGCTATCTGATGCGTCGTCATAATGATCGTATCAAGTTGGCTGAGATGGCGATGGAGAAGGGCATCAATGTTCCAGAGAGTGATAGGCCGATAGATAAGCAAAGTAATGAGTATCTAGTAAAGCGTGGATTGAAAAATGCTTTCCTGGGTGTGGGCTTGTGCGTTATGTTTGCCTTTTGGGAATCGGATTTCTTGGCAGGTATTGGTGCCTTGGTTGCATTCTATGGTTTAGGACAAACTATCATCGGTTCTCTTCCTACCATCAAAGATTGGTGGAATAACCGACATGGCAATCAAGGTACAGGATTTAATGGAACAAGTTCCAATGAGTTGTAACTCTAAAGAAAATAATTTATTAGTTTATAAAAGTGGAAAAAATATCCGATATATCTCTCGTTACAAAGGTGGTGATGCTTCATGACCGCAAGGCATTCGGCTTGTTGGTCAAGAAGTATCAATCACCCATTCGTGGATTCTTCCTGCGGCAAACATTGGGAGATGCACAGCTGAGTGACGACTTGGCTCAGGATGTTTTTGTCAAGGCATACACCCATATCGCTAGCTTTAAAGGGGTGGCCAACTTCTCCACTTGGCTTTATCGTATCGCCTACAATGTATGGTATGATTATACGAGGGCTCATAAGGAAACACAAGATATTGACACTCCCCAGGTGTCACAAAAGGATAGTCCTACCACCAATTCAGCTCTAAAGATGGATTTGGTAAAGGCTTTGGGGATATTGAATGATAATGAACGAACCTGCATCACGCTGCAGCTGATGGATGGTCTCTCTATAGATAAGATAGCTGAGGTGACGGGGATGGTACAGGGCACCATCAAGTCTCATCTCTCTCGTGGAAAATCAAAACTTGCAAGTTACTTAAAACAAAATGGTTATGACCGATAGAATGAATGATGATGAACTTTTGAAAGCTTTCTTTGCTGATAATCAGATGGAGGATATTCCTGATGATGGCTTTTCTGACAAGGTGATGGAGCAAATTCCGTCATCCTCTCAGTTTTGGCTGCAACGCTTATGGACGGCAGTTTGTATCACGATAGGTGTAGTGGCTGCCATTGTGTGTCAGGGGTGGGAGCAGATACAGGAGTGGTTCTATTCGATGAAACTAGATTTTGCCTTGTCTTGTTCTCATTTTTTAGTCAACCATTTGGATGGTTGGGTACATACCCAAAATCTTTGGATGTTGTTGGCAGGAGCTGCAGTCTTATTTGTAGTTTGGGGATATAATGTTGTGCTAGATAGCCAAAATAGATACTAACAGATACTAACGTGTGGTCAAAACATCTTGTAGGTGGTACGGAGCACAGAGAATTCTGTGCGACGGTTCAGTTGGTTGCAAATGTCTTGGTGCTCCTTGGTTTGCTTTAAGATAAAGTCTTCGGTCAACACATCTCCCTCTTTGAGCCATAGATATTTTTCCGTGAGTTTTTTACGAATGGTCTTTGGACGTTCTTTGCCATAGCCCACAGGGGTTAGTCTTTCTTTCTCAATACCGTGGTGAATGAGGTAATCCACCACCGATTGGGCACGCTGTTGTGACAGATGCTTGTTATAGGCAGCACTTCCTTTATAGTCGCAATGCGCACTTAGCTCTATGGTGACGTGAGGATTCTCTTGTAGAAGTTTCACAAGTGCATCGAGGGCTTGTGTACTGGCTGGAGTAAGTGTCGCCTTGTCGAAATCGTAGAAGATGTTGTCTATTAAGACTGGGGCTGTGATGGATGCCAGAGGGAATTGTAAAACATACTCTTTGCTCTCAAGAACCGTGTCCACTCTCAGTTCTTCCTTATGGTTGAGAAAACCTTTGCAAGAAGCCAAAAAGAGGTAATCCACATGAGGGGTGACAGACATACTAAAAGAACCGTCGCCTTTTACTGGCACTTTATGGTAGGTGCCGTCGTTACCCACAATTGTCACTTGGGCAGCAGGCAGCTCATAGCCGTCTTTCTCATATACCCATCCCTTTAAAGTGGTCGTAATCTCCGAATTCTCAAATGCATAGATATGGTCGTAGCCTCTTCCATCCTTTCTGTTGGAAGAGAAAAAACCACGATTCTGCATTCCTTCAAATGTCATACCAAAGTCATCAGCTTCGGAGTTGAGGGGATAACCAGGATGAGTCAATTTGTATTTTTTTGTAACAGAATCCACTTGGGCGATATAGATATCCAATCCTCCCATACCCACATGTCCATTACTGCTGAAATATAAATCTCCATTTGGACGGAAGGTTGGGAACATTTCATCACCGGGGGTATTGATAGGAGTACCGAGGTTTTCCACGCCTCCTAATCCTGAGGATGTGATTCTAGCTCTCCAAATGTCAAGCCCTCCCATGCCGCCTGGCATGTCTGAAACAAAATATAGCCATTCGCCATCAGGTGAGATGGCTGGGTGGGCATAGTTGCTTAGAGAGTCTCGTGTGATGGAGATGGGAGAAGTTTTTCCCCATGCTGCATCCGAACGGGTAGAAGTAACAATTTGGGCGAAACGTGGAGCAGATGGATCGGTAGTACACTGGGTGAGGTACATTTCCTTACAATCTGGAGTAAAGCAACAAGCTCCTTCATCATATTCTGTGTTGAGTCCTGTTCCAATAGCTTCCGGTTTGCTCCATTTTCCCTTGTCGTCTTTCTCAGAAACATAGATGTCTCCCGATTTTGTGCCCGTGATGCCGTTTAGTTCATCTCCTAGTGCATCATTTCGAGTAGAAGTAAAGTAGAGCCTATCATTGCTGTCACCGAACAGCATCGGCGAGTAGTCATGTCGGCGGGAGTTGAATACAGCCATTCTTTTCACGGTGTATCGGCTGCCTTCTTTTTTCCACATTGGAGCCTGCTGGGCAGATTTCAAACCGTTTTTGGCTAGAACATTGTCGGGCATGGAGTCGAGAACTATTTGAAATTCCTTGGCTGCCAACTTATATTCTCCATTCTTGAGTAACAGTCGGGCATAATTCAATCGGTCGTCCAAAGATGCCTGTTTGTATCTGATGGCATTCCGATAGGCGGCGATGGCTCTAGGAGTAGCATTGATCTTGTCGTAGCAACGAGCCATCTTGAGGGCTATTTTGCCACGACTATCCCGTTCCTTGCTAGGTGTCTTGGTGTAGGCTTGCTTAAACTGCTCGGCTGCATCGAAGTATTCGCCCAAGGTCAGGAATTTCTCTCCCTTCTTCAGGTTTTTATCTACGCCACAGCTTACCATTAGCAAGCTGCACACGATGAATATATAGTATAATTTAGAATGAGTCATATCGTATATGTTATTTAATACAAAAAATATCTGCAAGAACTCACAGTTATAGTAGCTCTCTTGCAATCCAAGCACAAGCCTCTGCATCCGCTAGGGCATTATGGTGGAGAGTAAGGTCGTAACCACAATAAGCCGCTACTGTCTGGAGCTGGTGATTGGGTAGGAGAAAACCCAACTTTTTTCTGGAAGCCCTGCAAGTACAATGAAACTCATAATCGGGGTATTCCATCTGATACATTTGGAAAACGGCCTTGAGGCAGCTCTCGTCAAATGGGGAGTTATGTGCCACCAAAGGTAATCCTTCAATCTTTGGCGCAATCTCAGCCCATACCTCAGGAAATACCCTGGCATTCATGGTATCCTCCATGGTAAGACCATGAACCTTGGTGTTCCAATAGGAGTAATATTCTGGCTCAGGTTTGATGAGACTGTAGTAGTTGTCCACAATCTCACCATTCCTGACAATAACGATGCCTACAGAGCAAACGCTAGTACGCTGCTGGTTGGCCGTCTCAAAATCTATAGCTACAAAATCCTTCATAAGTGCAAAGTTAATGTTTATTCAGCACAATACAAAATTATATTCTTAGTTTTTGCTGTAAAGTGCTGTATTATTAATATAAAATATTATTTGTTTAAAGCTTCATCAATTTCAGAAGAAAGAGCATCCATTACTTTAAGGAATGGTTCCGTGTCATTTCTGTCCATTTCTTTCTGCAACTGCAAGGCAATGTCAAGTGATGCCATCAAACCAATAGTGTGCATGGTCTTCTTTTTCCCGTATTTCTCCGCATAAAAATTATACCTTTCCGTTATCAAGAGGGCTGCCTTTCTGCACGCCTCTTCTTCCTCCCTTGGAATCTTTACTTGAATATCCTCGTCATAAAGATGGAGGGTGATGACCAATTTCTCTTCCATACTATAATTGTTTTAATATTTATAAATCCAAACAGGAATACCCTTCGCCTTGGCGATCTCTATCATGTGTTTGGTTCCATGCGACTTGCCATCCCAAAAAGCGACAAGGTGAGTGGCCGTCACAAGCATGTTCATGTTTCTTAGGATGCCAGCCATTCTTGGATATTTCTTCCAGTTCGCTGGGTACAGAACCATGGTAAGCTTATGTTCTTCAGCATATTTGATGCCTAAAGTGTCCGCTCCCTTGGCCATGCCTGATATGATTTCTATGGGATGCGTGTCCAAGTCTCCTAAACAGATGAAAGTCTCGTCAAGTTTCTCTTTCAGATACTCATAGTTGTCAAAGTCACGCCCTCCAGCTACAATTACCTTATAACTGTTGAGATACTTCGTTTTGATGGCATGTTTGGTAGAATCCAAATCCATCTTGTCGTTTGATATTTCTTTATCCATTTTCATTAATTTTTCTGCAAAATTAGGTGAATCGTGAGAAAAATCATTGCGCATGAAAAAACTTTTTATTGTGTGAAACGAACTTACACAGGTGTAAGCTACCTTTGCACCAGAAAATTAAAATTACTATACAATGGAGAAGTTTGATATTGATAAAGAAATGGCTAAGTTGAAAGGACTGAGCATTATTGAAAAATGCTCGGCTTTAGACGATTTGCTTAATGATTTGGAAGAAGCACAAGAGCAGATTATCTATGCCAAGGATGAAATTTCCGAGGAATACGCCAGCGTTTATACGAAGAAGTTCCACGAGGAGATAGCTTCCTTTATAGAAACCACCTTCGGTGGCAAGATACCATACGTTGAAAAATATGGTTATAAAATTATGTATGACAACATGCCTATTTATATAACCATTTTTTGTACTTTTGGTGAATGGTCTATTGACCTTTATGTTAAGGAAGGAAGTACAAAGCATCTGATAAAATTAGCAGGTGTCCTAGGTGTAAAGATAACTGGAAATGGTGCATCTTTGGTCGTAGAGGTGACAGAGAAAGATTTGCTTTCCAAAATGAAGCAAATTCTGTTGCTCTCAGACAACTACAAAAAATGAAGATTTCATTGGTGTGATTCTTGTTTCATAAATAGTACATATAACAAAAAACAAAGTATTATGGGCAAAACGATTAAAGAGCAATTGGATAAGATGGAAAATCGTTTGAATGAGGCTTTGGATAATGACCTCTTCAATGATCCTGAGTTTGACATGGATGACTTTCGACCAGAGGTTTCTTCCTTTGAGAGAGAGCTGAATGAGATATTGGAGTTCAATCGTGACCATCTTCAATTTCCGGAACTGGAGAAGATTTGCTCCATTCAGAAGAAAATCAAGCAGGTGAAGAATGAGTATGATTTCTATGATCCTGAGTATGAGAGAAGTATTATGTTCCCAAATGGCGAGGATGAGGAAGAGGACGATTTCGCCCTATAAATATGACAAGTATGGAAAATAAGCCTTATTTGAGAACTATCTTGGGAGGTTCCGACTTTGGAAGTCTTGCCTTCATGGAGAAAATAGTATGTATTAATGTAGTGTTATTATGGTTATGCAAACGTCATGTAAGAAAGATATGGAGCAGATGGACTTGCTCCAAGCATTCGAAATTATCGTAGATAAGGCCAAGGATTCCTCTTTGGGCGAGAAGTTCTATCAGGAGGCAGATCCATATCTTGGATTTGTTTCCGATAAACTGGGCATATCCAAGCGTGCCAGTGCCATCATGGCCCTGTTTGCCGACAGATGCGATGACAACCACATCCAGTTCTCTGACTATACGGATTTCTTGGATTGTCGAATCCTAAGCTTGCTTCGCTATGCCAAAGAGACCCAAGAACTTGTTGACAGGGAATATATCTGCCGCTATAAGGATAATGGTCTTTACTATTCCATCCCTATGGAGGTGATGGAGGCTTTCCAGCATAATGAGCGTTATGTTCCTTCGGATGTGGAAGAGCTCACAGCTAGTGAACTATTTGACAAGTTCGATGAGTTATTTTCGAAATGCCGCCGCAGAAAAATAGACAAGCAAGTGCTGAGAAAGAAACTCAGAGCGTTAGTTGACAAGAACGAAAACTTGGCTTTTGTCAAGGCGATGGCATCGTATGACATAGATACGGATGATGCTGATTTCCCGCTTTTCATCCTGTTCTGTACGCTCTTCGTTGTCAACAGTGATGATGATATTCGTTATCACGACTTGGAATTCATCTATGAGGAGGGCGAGGCTGAATGGCGATGGGCGAAGCGAGGCTTGAGCCAAGGCGACCACCTGTTCTTTGTGGAGAAGTTCATAGAATACACCAATGACGATGGCTTCGTGGACAGGGAGTCTTTCAAGATAACAGACGATGCCAAGAAGCAGCTCTTCTCGGAAATCAACCTCTCTTCTATGAGTAATTCTCGCCCAAAGGGAGGCATGTTGTCCTTTGAGGACATTAAGCCCAAGCAATTGTTCTACAATGATAAGGAGCGTAAACAAGTGGAAGAGCTAGCGTCGCTTTTGGATGAGAGTCACTATCAGAGCATCCGAAACCGCTTGAAGGAAACCAATTTCAGAAGTGGCTTTGCATGTCTATTCTATGGTGCACCAGGTACAGGAAAGACGGAAACTGTCCTTCAGATAGCCAAACAGACAGGTCGTGACCTTATTCAGGTAAACGTCTCGGAAATCAAAAGCATGTGGGTAGGCGAGAGCGAAAAGAACATCAAGGGTATCTTCGATGATTACAAGAAGAAGGCAAAACAATCAGCCAAGGCTCCTATCTTGCTCTTCAATGAGGCAGATGCCATCATCGGCAAGCGCCAGGTGGGAGCGGAGAGAGCCGTGGAGAAGATGGAGAACAGCATTCAGAATATCATCCTTCAGGAGATAGAACAACTCGATGGCATTCTCATTGCCACGACCAACCTTGCCGAGAACATGGACAAGGCCTTCGAGCGTCGTTTCCTCTATAAGGTGAAGTTTGAGAAACCAGACTTGTGTTGTCGTTCACAGATTTGGCAAACGATGATACCGTCACTCAATGAGACGGATGCCTCTATCCTTGCCAATAAGTATGATTTCAGTGGAGGAGAAATAGAGAATATCGCCCGTCATTATACCATCCAATCCATCTTGCATGGCAAGCCTGACAATATGGTCAAGTCCCTCATGGAGTTTTGCGAGAGTGAAAGGTTGGATGGGACGAGTTCCAAGAGAAAGATTGGATTCTAACGCAAACATAAATTGAAATATAATGGAGAAGTATATTTTTTTAGATTTTGATGGGGTGCTCAATACATCAAGAGGTATGTTTGATAAACATGCAATAGATAATTTGCGCCGGTTGGTTGGAAGGAGTGATGCCAAAGTCATCATTTCTTCCAACTGGCGATTGCAAGGTTGGGAGTATATGCGGCAGCTGTGGCAACAACACCACTTGCCAGGGGAAATTGTAGGCATCACTCCTTCGTGTAATTCCATAGCTTTCAGTGAGGCTGATGGAGTAGATACATGGCATAGCTTATATGCAACAAAGGGTCTTGAAATCGCAGAATGGTTGAAGTTGAATGCCAAGGAACCATATCATTATGTCATTCTTGATGACGAGGAGGATATCCTGTATTCTCAACGTGAGCATTTTGTGAAAGTTGATGGAAGCAATGGGCTTAGCAGGGCTGATGTAAGACATTCCTTGAATTTGTTGAATGCAAAAGAGCAAAACACGGTTAGTCGTTGGCTCTATCATATACTACAATTTTTCATGGTCTATATTTTGATACAAGCATTGTTCTTTGCTTTCATTTATTGGTATCCTGAACTTGGTTTTGACAGGGTTGATAACCTAATGGCTCGCTTTCATGAGTGTTTGGTTTATCATCATCATTTCCCTTGGCAATGAAAAAATGTTGCAATTTATGTTAAATAAAATAAGAGGAGATTTGATAATGTCCGTAATTTATTAATTTTGCAATAAAACAACTAACAAGCACAATATGAATGAGAATAAAATATCTTTAATGTCTATACAAGAATTGTTGGATAAAGAATTCTTTATACCAAATTATCAGCGTGGGTATAGATGGTCTAAACAACAAGTACGTGAGCTTTTAGAAGATATAAAAGGCTTTGAAGACTCCAAGGGATTTTATTGTTTGCAACCATTAGTTGTGAAGAAAAAAATGGATGACAATTCCGTTTTGCGCAAAATTAAGGAAGAAGCAACTTCTATATCTGATGTCACGAAACTTCTTAAAGGTTCGTGGGAAGTTATTGATGGCCAGCAACGTTTAACAACGATATTTATTATTCTAACTTGCCTAGATGAAAAGAATATATTTTCCATAAAATATGAAACAGGTAAAGACTGTACGAAGTTATTTTTAGATGACAAAAAAGCTAAAAATAACATTGATAGTTATTTTATGAATGAAGCATATAATACAGTAAAAGTTTTTAAAAAAGAGTATGGAATAGACAAGGAAAAACTTTTGAATAATGTCCGTTTTATTTGGTATGAAACAATAGAGGCAAATCCTATAAAAGTTTTTACACGTTTAAATATCGGTAAAATTTCTTTGACCAATTCAGAACTTATTAAAGCTCTCTTTTTAAATAGTTCAAATTTTAAGAATATGGACTATGAGTATATACGTCTTAGACAGCAAGAAATTGCTGGTCAATGGGATATAATAGAGAACTCTTTACAAAATGATGAGTTTTGGCTAATGTTACATGAGGTGGGATACGAACGCCCCACTCGTATTGATTTAATTTTTAACTTAGTATGCGAGAAAAATAGTTTAGAGATACCACAAGATCAACTGGTGAAGATTGGTAATGATGAATACCGTACATTCCGATATTTTTATTGCTATTTCAAAAATGATGTACAATATGTAGATGTTGAAAAAGCTTGGCAAAAAGTAAAAACATATTATATGATTTTCAAAGAATGGTATAATGATGTCGTATTATATCACTACGTTGGATTTTTAATAGCTTGTGGCAAGTATGATGCGCAATTTTTATGTTCTGAGTATTTGCATAAGTTTTCCGATAAGGGTGCTTTTATGCTGTGGCTCAAAGCCGAAATATTGTCGGTTGTAGAAAAGCCAGAATTGGACTTCAAGTATAATATTGATGGCTCCAATAAGGGCAAATGTAGACCGATATTATTATTTCATAATATTCAAACGGTCTTGAATCAAAATATGGCGCAGTGTGCTAATTCTAAATATTCAATGGGATCTTATTATAAATTTCCATTTCATTTATATAAATTAGAGGGGTGGGATGTAGAACATATCAATTCGAATACAACCAACGAGGAAGATGATATAGATACCCAAAAGGAGTGGCTTCTTAATATTTATTTATCCGTGAATTCTAATGAGCAGTTCTTGATAGAAACTGCGATAAATGAAGCAAGAACAAATAAAAATGCCATAACGAAATGCTATAAGCAATTCAAATCTAAAATTGGTGAAGAAAACACTTGGACGAAAGAAGAAAAGAACCAAATATGGAATTATGCATTACTGGATTCATCGACTAATCGTAGTTATGGTAACTCTATATTCTCCGCAAAAAGAAGAATTGTTATTAGTAAGGATAAAGGAGAGTTAATGCCAATACCCAAAATAACACGTGGCAATCTGTTTGAGAAAGGAAAATCAGAAAAGGCAACTTCTTCTTTTGTCCCTCCTTGTACAAGAAATGTGTTCTTAAAATATTATTCACCAGCTACTGGCAATAATAATTATTGGACAAAATCTGATGCGAAGGCATATTTGGCAGATCTCGCGATGTGTATTAATCAATTAAGAAACAAGTGACAATGAACAATAAAACAACATTTTGGAACTTTTTAAAAGATAATATTATAGAGATTCCTATTATACAGCGCGATTATGCGCAAGGACGTAAAGGGAAAGCATTTATACGTCAAACTTTTCTTTCTAACTTGAAACAAGCTTTGGAAGATAACTCAAAAGAGCTTGTCTTAGATTTCGTTTATGGCTCTTCTAAAAATGGAAAATTTAATCCCCTGGACGGTCAACAGCGTTTGACAACGCTTTGGCTTCTTCATTGGTATGTGGCTTTACGTGCCAGATGTCTTGGAATAGCATCGGATAGATTAAGCCGTTTTACATATGAAACTAGAACTTCTTCTCGTGAGTTCTGTCAGCAATTGTGTCGCCCGGAATTATTTGCAAATTATGACAGTTTAGAGAGAATAGGTGAATTTATAAGAAAGCAAGTTTGGTTTTATTCAGCTTGGGAACAAGATCCTACTATTCAGTCAATGTTGAGAATGTTGTCCGGAGAAAAAAATAAGCAATTTGAATTTGATGGGATTGAACCTATTTTTGATAATAAGACAATTGAAGATTTTGCAAAATATTGGAAGTCTTTAACGGATGAAGTATGCATTGTTTTCTATAATGTTCATCTAGATAATTTTGGCTTGTTTGACGACCTCTATATAAAAATGAATGCCCGTGGCAAACAACTTACTCCTTTCGAAAATTTTAAGGCGGATTTAGTTGATTATATTAACGAGCAAAAAGGAAAGGACTGGGAACGATTGCAAAATCCACAGAGTGGAATTGCTATATTGCTTGATACAGAATGGACGGATTTATTTTGGAAAAACCATTCAGAAAACTATAGTATTGATGAAATCTATCTGACATTCTTAAATCGTTTCTTTTGGGAAGAATTGTTCATGGAGAAGATAAGCAACGTTAATGGTCAAGATTCTGAAGATTCGGAAAAATATCTTTTGAGAATAGGACGAGTTACAGACAATGGAGAAACAATAAATAATGTAGAAGCTACAAATCTTTCCTACAATCATCTGTACGCTGATGATTGTAGAAACTATTGGGGGATGGCACCCTATCTTTATGCAGATGGAGAAATTCCTGCGCATTTTTTTGAGCGATTAAGAACCCTTTTAAGTAATTTCAATGATTATATAAAGGAAAATAATCTTACACTTGATGAGTCTATATTACAATCCTCTTGGAATGCAAATTTCTCGTTCATTCCCAAATACGAGAAAGGTTCTCAAGATGAAATAAAGGTAAGTTCCATCAATCAGATTCAAAGAGTCGTGTTTTTTGCTATTTGTAAGTATTTTATAGAAGGGAAAGGTTCTATGGGAACTTTAAAACCATGGATGCGTATCGTTTGGAATATGGTATCTTGTACTGACGAAGAAGGTCGTTCCTCTATCAGAAGTACTGCTGCTATCAGGAATGTTATGGAATTACTGTCAGGTTTGGATAGCCATAATGTATATCAAAGTTTGAGCCGACAAGAATTGAATACAGCCAATGTCGGTGTCATTGAAAAAAGATGGAATGAAGAAATTGTAAAGGCTAAACAAATAATTGATGAAGAAGGAAACTTGCGTCAATATCAAGGAACAAGTATGAAAAAAGATGGAAGTTTGTACCATACATGGGAGGAAATAATCATTGATGCAGAAAACTACTCTTTTTTTGCAGGTACCATCAACTTCCTTTTTACTGATGCAAAAGGTTGTGTCGATTGGATAGACTTTGATAAGAAATGGGATACAGTAAGGACTTTCTTTGTGGAAACAGTCTCCCTGGATAAGTCTGTTATGAAAGAGAAGTATAATAATGTTTTGCTGTTAAAAATTTTGATAAGTTGCTTTACACAAGAGCAATATTATAAAGTGTTGACATGGTCTCATCGTACATTCAATAATTTACCAACATCGTGGATGTATTATTTGACCAACAAAAACATCTGCGCTCCTATACATGAATTGTTAATGGGAAATTTATGTGAAATAAGGAACTTGACGGACTCTGATGAAGAAGCATTGCATGTACTTTATATTCTCTCAAATACTCATATATTAGACTATGTTGCCGAAAAGATTCAAAATTCATGGATTCGTAATGGGTACAATGGACATTTGGCAATATATCCAAGTGGTCCCGGTATATTCTTGGATGCACAGAAAAGAAATGCATTTTTGTTAGGAACAAATGGTATAACGATAGATGAGAGTTATATTGTCCCAAGGACTGGTCTGTTATTTGGAAATGACATTAATTTTAAATATGGTGGAAAAAATTATCAATGGTATCGAAATGATTATGTGTATCTGATGACAGATGAAAATCCAGATAACTATGTAGTTAGAGATGAAACAAAAACAACAGAAGTTGAAAAATACTTTTGCTTTGATGCTAAAGATTTAGAGCCTAATAGTATTAAGGAAAAATTATTGAACTTGGCTAGACAAGTAAATATTATAGCCATATAATTTTCGAAAAGGAAATCATAAATAGACAGCACACCGCACAAGGGATAAACCCAATGTCATACAGTAAGTAATCTTATGCCATACACTGGTTGCGGTTAAAATGAGCGCAAGCCGAAAGTTAGAAACCTCCATCAAGTCGTATCAGAGACTGTCTGTCGTGGACAGCTAGCTTGTCTAACTAAGGCAGTTTCCCTTTCCACGGCAGACAGTCTCCATTACGTGCCGATATTTTTCTCAACTATGTGTTCTGTGATATTATTTTAGTTGTACTTCTTCGAAAGATTCCTAACCCTTTCTTTTACCTCTTCTCTCAGCCATTGAGGTTCAAGCACTTCCATCGTATCCATGTTAGAGAAAATCTCTTGCTCGAAATCAAACTCAGGCTTCAGATGATATTCAAAGATGGAGTATTCATCTGTGCGCACCTTTTCCTTTTGCGAGGCATGGAGGGGAAGGTTACGGATATAATTGCTTTGGAAAGCATCCACCTTGAGCACTACCTTCTGAACCTCAGTATCCTTGCTATTGATGATTCCGAAGCAATCCTTGAAGTAGTCAGCAGGATCCAAGCCTTTTGGCATCTTGAATACTTCCTCGGAAATGATGACATTCTCCATGCGGTCAAGCGCATAACAACGAATGTCATCAGTGCCTGGACTATAGGCTATCACATACCAACGCTTCTTGAATGCCTTCACAAAATAGGGGTGAATGTCAAACTCGTAATACTTCTCAGCATTATAACTGTAGTAAGATACGAAGATGACGTGGTTATCACGCATAGCCTTGATAATGTCCTCAAGGAAATTTCTGCCCGAAGGCATGTCCTCTAGAAGAACTCGCTCCTTGAGCTTGCGACTGTTGCCCACCATGGCATTGAGCGAGAAGGCGTTGAGTAGCCAACTTCTGGTACTACCTTCATCGAAACAATCACCATACTCGATACGATAGCGGAATCCGCTGCCGCATTCGATGCTAATCTCAAATAACTCCTCGATGGCATGGAGGTTATTGATGAAGGTGCGGCGAGTCAGCTCTGTTCCCTCACTAAGGTCTGAGTCCAACCATCTGCTTTGGATTTCCTTCAAGGTGATGCCACCTCTGTTCCTAGCCCTGTGTATGGTCTCCACAAGCCAGACATATTTATTTAATTGATTGATAGCCATATTCTATTGTTTTATAATTCGTTGCAAAAATAATGAAAAAGTGAGAAAATATCTTGCGCAGGTGAATAATTTTTCTAAGTGTGAAGTGTTTTTACACTAATTTTCTCTATATTTGCCAAAAAATAGAAGAAATGGAAATGAATCAATGGATAGATTTTGATACAGGCGATGAGGCTCAAAGTGAATATTACTTCTCATATATGGGCAAGGTGTATTGCATAGAACTGACTTGGAGTGTAGGATATGGAGATATATGGTTTGCCAATCTTTTCTCCGTAGTGGAAGAAGAGAAGCAACAGTGTATATCAACCATCAAAATTCCTACATGTGAAGCGGATGAGCTTCCTTGGTTGAAACGCTATTTAGAAAATCGCATGGAAATGCTACTGCTGGAACTTAGGTGTGGTATTTCCTCTATTAGTTTTGAGTTGGAAGATATTCAAGCTGCCCCAATACCCTTGAATGAGAAGATGAAGCTATTCAATATGTTTCAAGGTTTATGGATGAAAGCCTGAGCATAAGACAGGCTTTCATTTCCTATGAGTATTTAAGATGTTAATCATCATCACCTTCTTTCAGGTTACGTTTATTGTACGATTGGGAGAGTATGGTGAAATGTAGCTCTTTGCCTAAGGATTCATCTTCTGCCGTGCCAAACATCAACTTACCTTTACCTGCAATTTTAGAAAATTCAGCCCTAATAGCTTCTTTCTCCTCCATGGAGAGAGGATGTTCTGACGACACTCTACATAACACTACGAGCTTTTGTAGATTCTCCATGTCTTTATCTGGTTCTATCTCGAAATACTTCATCAATCGATGGAGGTATTCCACTCTGCTCATTTCGCCAAAGGTATGGGTCTCCATTTGTGTCAAAAACATACTATAGTCATCATAAATGAAGTCCATGTCATGGAATGATATATCTTTGCCTCCCAAGAATTTCTCTCTTAAGCCTTCATATTTTTCCTTATGATCAAACTCGTCGATTCTCTTTTGTAGGCGATGGTCACGCATCTTCTTGATTCGGGAAGCTTTAGCCATTCTCATGTGGCAATAGCCCCATTCTTCCGAGGACATGGATATACTGTTGCTTAAAAACAATTTTTTTGTATGAAGAATCTCTCTTCTTGCCTTACCCGACAGATAGTTGAAATAGAGTTTTTGTTCAAGTTTTCTAGCTCTGTTTCCATAAAGAGTGTGCATCTTGTGCTCAAATCTGTCCTCAAAAGTCTCTTTAGTCGTTTGTGGCGTGTATCCATAGAAAGTGCAGCTCCAGAGAATCTTTGCGACAAGATCTTCTTTTTTAAGCCCGCAGTCCTCATCCACAACAACTTCCTTTGCAACATTATTCTCCCAGTAATCACCCTCGCAATTACTTACATTGATATATGGCTCCTCATCCTTGAACAAACCATCAGGCTTTGACCAATAAACACCTATCTGCTTATTCTTCAATTTTGATTCATCCGCAGGAGTGAGGTGGCATAGAATGTCGTAAGCCTCACGATATTGTCTGATAGCCAAGTCGCCTTCTTTCTGTAAGGCTGGTATCAACGAATCAAAATTCGTACTAAGTAAGAGTTCTTTCAGTTTCATACGTTTGTAATTTTTATATTCGGATGCAAAGTTAACTTGATTGTGTGTAAAAAAAATGCGCATGTTCTTAAAAAACGTACATGTTGTTGCATTGCAAGTTTGCGACGCAACAGCGTGGCGACATATTGCTAACAAAACTTTCGCGCGTAACATCTTTTGTGAAAAAGTATCATAGTATCATTTTTGCATGGAAAATGCTATGTAATTATTTGAATAATAGGGTCTAAGAAAAATGATACTTCTATGTTTTGAAGCCGAGAAGTATCATGAAAAGTATCA
>CAVKNU010000017.1:0-28593 GCA_963657465.1 Lachnospiraceae bacterium | reverse complement strand
CAGGGCTTGCTTCCTGCCGAGGTGACTCGTGTGGGTGTGAGCACGGAGAAGCGACAGAACAGTTTCTTGAAGATTGCGGGTCTTACTTGCACCAACGGGAAATACGATGAGAACTTCATCTCCAATTATCTGGAGATAAATGTTTTCCCTCAGCTCAAGCGTATCGAGGGCGTGGGCGATGTGCAAGCCTACAGCAGCACTTACGCCATGCGCATTTGGCTGAAGCCCGATGTGATGGCTCAGTATGGATTGGAGCCAGCCGACGTGAACGATGCCATCAACCGACAGAGCTTTGTTGCCGCCGTAGGTTCGCTCGGTGAACAGAGCAAGAATGCTTTCCAATACACCATCAAGTATAAGGGTCGCTATGCTGACATCCAGCAATTCGAGAACATCGTCATCAAGACCGAGAAGAATGGCGAGACACTGCATCTGAAGGATGTGGCGAAGGTGGAGTTGGGTGCTACATCCTACAGCTTCAAGGGCATCATCGACGGCAAACCGGGCGTCAACTTCATGGTTTATCCTGTGGCTGGCGTGAACATGACCGAGGTGAACAACACCATCAACAAGGAAATAGAAAAGATGCAGAAGGACCTGCCCGATGGCTTGAAGTTCGTCACCTTCATGGAAACCAACGACTTCCTCTTCGAGTCTATCCACGAGGTGGTCGAGACCTTGATTATCGCCATACTGCTCGTCATCCTGGTGGTGTATTTCTTCCTGCAAGACTTCAAGAGTACACTCATTCCGTCGCTCTCCATCATCGTCTCGTTGGTGGGCACGTTCGCCTGTCTGCTGATAGCAGGATTCAGCATCAACATCCTCACGCTCTTCGCCCTGGTGCTCGCCATCGGAACGGTGGTGGATGATGCCATCGTGGTGGTGGAGGCGGTTCAGTCGAAGTTCGATGCAGGATACAAGTCGCCTTACCTCGCCACTCGTGATGCGATGGGCGATGTGACGATGGCGGTCATCTCCTGTACATTAGTCTTTATGGCTGTCTTTATTCCTGTCACCTTCATGGGTGGAACAGCAGGTGTGTTCTACACCCAGTTTGGCGTGACAATGGCGACGGCGGTGGGTCTCTCTATGCTCAGTGCCTTGACTCTTTGTCCTGCCCTTTGCGCCTTGCTGATGCGTCCTGCATCGGGCAACAAGAGCGAGAAGAGCTTCAACGGCAGGGTGAAGGCGGCATATAATGTTACTTATCATGCGTTGCTCGGCAAGTACAAGCGAGGGGTGATGTGGTTCTTCCGTCGCAGATGGATAGCGTGGGCGAGTCTCGGCATCGTGGTCGTACTCTTCGGCTATCTCATCTCTACCACTCGCACCGGTCTCGTACCACAGGAGGACAAGGGATTCATCCAGATGATGGTGAGTGCTTCGCCAGGCACCTCGATGGAGGAGATGGGCAAGATTATGGAACGAGTGGAAAAGGTGGTCAACCATCAGCCTGAGGTTGCCTCATACGCTCGCATCGACGGTTTCGGCGGAGGCACAGGCTCTTGCTATGGCTCGCTGTTCATCACCCTAAAGAACTGGGGCGACCGCCCTGGCAAGGAGCACAGCATCGGCGAGGTCATCGCTCGAATACAGCAGGAATCTGCCAACATCAAGGAGGCGAGCATCTTCTGCATGGAAGATGCGATGATTCCGGGATACGGACAGGGCAACGCCATCGACCTCAACTTGCAGGACAAGACTGGTGGCGATGAGAAGGTATTCTTCAATCATGCCCAACGATTCCTCATGGCTCTGAACGAGCGACCTGAGGTTGCGATGGCATTCTCTTCATATAATGTCAACTTCCCTCAGTATGACGTGGAGGTGGATGCGGAGAAATGCGAACGTGCAGGCTTGTCTTCGCAGAGAGTACTCGATGTGCTGGGTGCTTATACGGGCGGCTCGTATGTGTCTAATTTCAATAAGTTTGGCAAAGTGTATCGTGTGATGTCGCAGGCTTCGCCAGAGTATCGTCTCGACGAGTATTCACTGAATCGCATGTTCATACGCACGGATGACGGCATGGCTCCTATCAGCCAGTTTGCCACCCTTCATAAGGTGGTGGGCGCAGAAGGTGCCAATCGCTTCAATCTCTACAGTTCGATAGCCGCCAACGTGGATGTGGCTGAGGGTTATTCTTCGGGCGAGGCGCAGCAAGCCATCAAGGAGGTGGCGGAGCAGACGTTGCCTCGTGGATATTCATACGAGTATGGTGGCATCGCCCGAGAGGAGGCTGAGCAAGGAGGCGCATCCACCGTGGTAGTGTATGGTCTCTGCATCATGCTCATCTATCTCATTCTGGTGTGCCTCTACGAGAGCTTCCTCGTGCCATTGGCGGTTATCCTCGCCGTGCCTTTCGGACTGATGGGTAGTTTCCTCTTCGCTAGGCTCTTCGGACTTGAAAATAACATCTATCTACAGACAGGTGTTATCATGCTCATCGGCTTGCTTGCCAAGACTGCGATTCTCATCACCGAGTTTGCCTCAGAAAGAAGGCGCAAAGGCATGGGCATTGTGGAGTCGGCATATAGTGCTGCCGTGGCTCGTTTCCGTCCGATATTGATGACGGTGATGACAATGGTGATCGGTATGCTTCCGCTCGTCTTCTCTTCGGGTGCAGGAGCTAATGGCAACAGGGCTTTAGGAACAGGTGTCGTGGGCGGCTTGCTCGTGGGAACATTGGCGTTGGTATTCGTCACGCCAGTCTTCTTCATCGTGTTCCAATGGTTGCAGGAGAAGTATGTACGTGGACCGAAACACGAGGAGCTGGATGCGCAGACTGTGGCGGAACATGCTCGGTTCTTGGAGGAGAAAGAATCAGATTAGGAGTAAACTATAGCAATAGCATAGGATATTTGCTTCTTTTCATTAGGGATAAATAACAAATAATTAGGCTATAAAATATAAAACATTATAGGAATGAAAATAAATGATAGCATAAGATATATTCTGTTGGCATGGGCGATAGGAGAAAATGCTATGGGATGGAGTGCGACACGAATCACTACAGAAGATTCTATTGCCTTGGAAGCACAACTTGCTTTGGCACAGGATTCCATTGAAGCTTTTCCATCTTGGAAGGAAGTCTTTGTGGACAGTAACTTGCGAGTATTAATAGAACAAGGATTGGCGCATAACACAGACTTGAATGTGGCTCGCTTGCGTATCGATCAAGCCGAGGCTAGTTTCAAGGCGGCTCGCTTGGCAAATCTCCCTTCCCTGGCATTCTCGCCACAAGCAGGAATAAGCAGTTTCGGGGGAAGCCAAGCCGTGAAGACCTATTCTCTTCCCTTGCAAGCCAGTTGGCAGGTAGATTTGTTTGGCAAGCTGAAGAATGCCAAGATGCAACAAAAGATGCTCTTGGAGAACAGCAAGGCTTACCAGCAAGCTGTGGAGGTGCAGGTTATCGCCTCCATCGCTCGTGAGTATTATCAGATGCAGAGCCTTCGGGAGCAACTAGACTTGGCTCATCAGTCTATCGGCATCTGGGACGAGACGGTAAGGGCTATGAAAGCCTTCATGGAGGAAGGACAGTACACCGACGCCGCCGTGTCGGGGGCTGAGGCAAGCCGAGAGGCGGTAAAGGCAACGGCATTAGACTTGGAGCAACAAATTCGGGAGAGCGAGAATGCTATTCGGTTGCTGATTGGAGAAAATACGTGGAAGGAGATTAATTCAAAAGAAGTATTCCCTTCTGAAAAGTTATCTTTTGAAAAGGCATTAGCCAAGAAAGTTTCAAATCTTTCAAATCAAACCAAAGGGACGATTTCGCCTCTCTCCTCCAGCATCAACTTGAACATTTCCGAGGGAATAGCCTTGAATCGATTATCCTCACGCCCAGATGTTCGTCAAGCCGAGATGAATCTTGTTGCATCCACATACGCCACGAAAGAGGCGAAGGCTTCCTTCTATCCATCTCTTACCCTATCAGGCTCGGCTGGATGGACTAACTCGTCGGGTATCATCACCAATCCTGGCAAGATTCTCTTGGAGGCCATCGCATCCCTCACCCAACCCATCTTCCAAAATGGAAGATTGAAAGCCGAGCTTGCTATCCGCAAGTCTCAGCAAGAGGAGGCACGACTCCAATTTCAACAGACATTGCTGAACGCTGGCGTGGAGGCGAACAATGCCTTGACGCAAGTGCAGACCTACTCCGACAAGACCCTTCTCTTGGATAACCAAGTGAAGGCATTGGAGCGCACGGTGAAGTCGACCCGTTTGCTCCAAGAGAACGGAAGCTCGAACTATCTTGAAGTTTTGACGGCGCAAGAGAACCTGTTGTCTGCAAAGATGGCGACATTGCAAAACGAATATCTCAAGACCGCCTCACTCATCGTCCTCTATCAGGCGATACTGTAAATTTATCCCATAAAATTAGAAGCGTATCAGAGCCAATATGGCAAACTCTGATACGCTTCAAATATGTAATAATAGTTGACGAGCGACACTGGCTTTATTTTGCCATAATTTCCTGGGCTCTTTCCAAAGCCAAGTTAATGTGACTGCAAATATTGTCTTTTCCGATAAGACTATAGAAGCCTGCATGTTCCAACTGAGCATTCACCTTAGGCACCACTCCAGACAAAACGATTTGAATGCCTTCCTTCTGGCTCATCAAACAAAGATTGGTCAAGTTATGAATACCTGTAGAATCCACGAAAGGAACTTTACGCATACGGATGATACGTACGGCAGGACGATCACCGAATGATGCCATGATTTCCTCAAACTTATTTCCTGCACCAAAGAAGTAAGGACCATTGATCTCATACACTTCTACACCTGTAGGTATTACGAGATGATCCAATTTTCCTGTAGAAAGCTCAAACTCCTCATTTGGATCGATTTCTTCAGTGATAGCCTTCACGTCGGTTGTCTCTGACATACGTTTCATAAAGAGCAAGCAGGCTATAATCAAACCAACCTCAATGGCTATTGTCAAATCGAAGATGATGGTGAGGAAGAATGTGATGAGCAACACGGTTACGTCACTCTTAGGATTCTTCATCAAAGCCAAGAACGAGCGCCAACCACACATGCCGTACGACACGACGACAAGGACACCAGCTAAACAAGCCATAGGAATGTATTGAGCCAGCGGCATGAGGAAGAGGAAGATTAGCAACAATACCACGGCATGGATAATGCCTGCTACCGGAGTTTTACCGCCATTGTTGATGTTGGTCATCGTACGGGCAATGGCACCTGTGGCAGGAATGCCACCAAAAAGAGGAGAAGCAATATTTGCCAAACCTTGTGCTATCAACTCGGTGTTGGAATCGTGATGGTCACTAATGACGCCATCAGCAACTGTAGCAGAGAGCAAAGACTCTATGGCGCCAAGTATGGCAATTGTGATAGCTGGCGAAACCAGACTCTTGATAGTTTCCCAGTTCATGTCAGGCACTTGAGCAGCTGGGAGTTCGTTGCTGATAGAAAAGCGGTCACCAATCGTCTCTACACTCGTCACTCCTGCATATTGTTTCAGAAGTAATGCAACGACTGTCATCAAAATGATGGCAATGAGTGAACCTGGAATTTTCTTGCTAAATCGAGGTGTGACGGCAATGACTGCCACACTCACAATACCGATAAGAGCACACCATGGATCGAGTGTGTCAAAATTCTGCAGATATAACCCCCATTTCTCAATGAAATCAGAAGGATTAGAAGGCAAAGTCAGTCCAAACAGGTCTTTTATCTGAGTGGTAAAAATGGTAACTGCGATACCACTGGTAAATCCTACTACGATAGGGTAAGGAATATACTTGATAATGGTTCCAAGTCGCAACAAGCCGAAAAGAACCAAAAAGAGACCAGCCATAAGTGTAGCTATGGTGAGCCCTTCAAAACCATACTTTTGAATGATGCCATAGATGATGATGATGAATGCTCCTGTCGGGCCACCGATTTGTACTTTGCTTCCTCCGAAGATGGAGATGATAAGACCAGCTACGATGGCCGTGATGATACCTTTTTCAGGTGTCACGCCAGAAGCAATACCAAATGCAATGGCCAGAGGCAGGGCTACGATACCAACTATGATACCCGCCATGAGGTCAGACATGAATGTTTTCTTGTTGTATGTCTTCATACAAGAAAACAATTTTGACTTGAATACTAATGCCTTCATTTTGTTGTATTGTGTTAATGTAAATATTGCGTTATCCGAAAGATGGCTGCAAAGTTACTACATTTTTATCACACAACAAAATATTTTTTAGTATTTTTTAAGCATCATTTCCTTCCCTCTGATTCCTTAATGAATCCATGACGGTATGCAAAGAGCAGTTCTTCCAAGTCGGCAATCTGCTTTTTTAGTACAATACCCACATCTGTATCTGCCACCAACATGCGTCGATTAGACATCTCCACAATCTGTGTGGTGCTCTTGATGTCTGTACCTTGTTTGATAGCATCTTCCATACTTGTAAATGGTTCATGCTGAACCAATTGGAATCCACGAGAGTGATAAACCAAAGTATAGCCAGCAATACCTGTCTCGTTGTGGTAAGCCTTAGAGAATCCACCGTCTATCACCATTAATTTTCCATTGGCCTTGATAGGATTTTCTCCTTTTATGGTGCGTACAGGTACGTGTCCATTGATGATATGGCGATTAGGACCGGTCACTCCAAAGGCATCCAAGATATGATCTATTACTTGTTCGTCATCACGCAATTTGAAGTAGTAGCCTTTCTCTTCCTTATGGGTTTCTTTATCGGCAATAAAGTAACGCTCAAAGGTAGCCATCTTGCTCTTGTCGAAAAGCGGGCTATCTGGACCGCACCACAAATAGAGGAAATAATCGATGGCATACTGGCGCTCTTCTGGATCAGAATCATTTTGGAATGCTGTTCGAATTTGCATGCCCGTATGGTGCATCAAGTCACGTCCACTATATTTTTTGCCAGGATAAATCTCCACTTCTTTCAATGTCCCGTCTTCATTAAGAGGGCAAGATGCATGGAAAAGCAAGTTGTTATTGAAAATGGCATACATGCAACCATGCTGTAACATCACTCGAATATGCTTATGCAATTTTTCGCAAATCATAAAGGAATGATGAAGCTTTGCCATTAAATTTTTTTCTTCTTCTGACAACTGTATTGGATGAGCAGGGTCAATGGTTGGGAAATTACAAGAAGTCAGCTCATATTTCTTACCATCCAGTGTGATGTTTTTTTCTTTGTAATTTACCATTTCGAAGAGTCGACGGCTGTTCATCTTCCATTCTGGATGACGGTCAATCAACTGGCTTTCTATCTTAAACTGTATCACTGCTATCGCTTTGTGCATCTGTGCGGTAAGACGCTGGGTCTTATCATCCATTGCAGCTGCGCCACCACTCAGCTTAGGTAGAAATTCGCAGCATGGATCATCCTTATAGGTCTCCATGGCGAATGTGGCAAGTGGTACGAGGTTGATACCATATCCTTCTTCCAATGTGGAGAGATTGGCATAACGTAAACTAAGTCGAATGACATTGCAGATACAAGCATCATTGCCTGCGGCTGCCCCCATCCATAGCACATCATGGTTACCCCATTGCATATCCCAGCTATGATAATGACGCATTTGGTCGAGGATAATGTGAGCACCAGGCCCACGGTCATAGATGTCGCCCAAAATATGAAGCTGGTCGATGGCGAGGCGTTGTATTACATTAGCAATGGCAATGATAAAATCGTCAGCACGTCCTGTGGATATAATCGTATCTACAATGACGTTGACGTAAGCAGCTTTGTCATGATCCTCGGTATGTTCATGCAACAATTCCTGAATGATATAAGAAAAATCGCTAGGCAGGGATTTGCGCACCTTGGAACGGGTATATTTGCTGGAAACGTCACGGCACACAGCCACGAGTTGGTGGAGTGTGATATGATACCAGTCATTGATGTCTGGTTCGTTTTGTTTCACCAATTCAAGTTTCTGCTCAGGATAGTAGATAAGTGTGCAAAGTTCACGTTTCTCTTGTTCGCGTAGGGTGTTTCCAAAAAGTTCATTCACCTTACGCTTGATGTTACCTGATGCATTCTTCAGCACATGTAAGAAAGCTTCATACTCACCATGGATATCGGCAAGGAAATGTTCGGTACCTTTCGGGAGGTTGAGGATAGCTTGGAGATTGATAATCTCCGTACTAGCCTCAGCCACCGTAGGGAACGATTGCGACAACAATTGTAAGTATCGCAAGTCTTTTTCTATATCGTAATATTTCATTTTCTAATCGCTAATAGTATTATATCATGCAAAGTTATGAAAAATATCATTAACGACAAAAGATGCGGCTACGAATTAGATATTTTTATAAGTTGATGTTTTTCGTTTCTAAATGACCAAACAAGTCAAAAGATGCATCCCAGTCTTTCCAAACAGGTTCTCTTCCCAATTCCTTGAGGCGCTGATTGATGACTTTGGCTGTTCGCTCATCACTTACTGTGAATTGTTCCAAGGCCTGGGGATAAGTGTGATAGCCTCCAGGGTTTACCTTCGATTCTGCCGACATGGTGGTGACCCCAAGGGTAGCCATATTGTCGCGGATGAAGGCTGGCTCACGGGTAGAGTAGGAGATGTCAACATCGTGGTCGAAGATTCGCATGGCAAAGGTAGCTTGTGCCAACTCCTTGTCTGTCATGAAGCAGTTGGGTTGAAAGCCCTCGTTCTGTGCAGGGCGCATGCGAGGGAAGTTGACACTGTACTTGGTCTTCCAGTAGTGTTTCTGTAGATAACGTAAGTGGTATGCCATCATGGTGACGTCGGTGCGCCAATCCTTCTCCAGTCCGATGAGCACACCCATGCCGATGGAATGTACGCCTGCCATGCCCATGCGGTCGAAACCATCGCAACGCCACTCAAACTTGCTCTTCATGCCACGTGGGTGATAGAGCTTATAGTGGTCGCGATTATAGGTTTCCTGAAAACAGATGACGCCATTCATGCCGTGGTCTGCGAGAGTCTTGTAATCCTCGGTAGAGAGTGGCATTACCTCTATCTTTACATTGGAAAAGTATTTCTTTGCGATGTCGATGGCCTTTGCGAGATAAGGAGTACCTGCCTTGGCTGGATTCTCACCCGTTACGAGCAAGATGTTCTCGAAGGAAGCCAATTGCTTGATAGCCTTATACTCGTTCTCGATTTGCTCAGGTGTTAAAATGGTGCGAGCCATAGGATTCTCACGATGAAAACCGCAATAGACGCATGAGTTGGAACATGAGTTCGTGATATAGAGAGGAATAAACATTGACATGGTTTTTCCAAAGCGTTCCTCTGTGTATTGGCGTGAGAGACGAGCCATCTGCTCAAGGAAAGGCTCGGCTGCTGGAGAAAGCAATGCCATAAAGTCATTCACGTCACAGTGGGCCTTGGCAAGTGCACGTCGCACATCGTTCTCTGTCATCGAGGCTATGCGCTTAGTAGTTTCCTCCCAGCTGATATTCTTTAGTTCGTCTGAAAACATTTTTTCTATTTATAATGATATTGACGGATAGTTGCCGTCGGCTTATTAAAAAGTAGTGATGAAGTCAACCGATGTTATAGTTGGATGACATAACTCTGCATGGTGGCGAGATTGATGGTCCACATCTTGTTGATGAGTGGCTCTCCGATGCCCGTGATTAGCATCAAAGCTTGTGTCGCCTCTACACTGCCTACTACGGCAGGAGTGGTTCCAAGTACCTGTTTGCCGGGATGTGGCATTTTCAATGTGCCCTCCTCGTCTGGGAACAGACTACGATAGGTGAAGTTACCTTGTGCACTGTTGTTAACGCCTTCACGAAAAGGATAACAGAGTACGCTCACCTGACCTTCCAATCCTCGGATGGCTCCGTAGATATAGGGCTTATGGAGTGTTTCGCAAACATCACTTACGATGAAGCGGGTAGCAAAGTTGTCCATAGCGTCAACAACCAAGTCGTATTGGCTGATGATGTCGGTTGCATTTTCTTTTGTTAGTCGTACGGGATAGGCGTTGATGTTCACCTCATGGTTTTGTGCTCGGAGACGACGTTTGGCGCATTCGGCTTTAGAAAGTCCTACCTCTCCCTCTGTGTAGAGTACCTGACGATGTAGATTGGTGATGCTTACCACATCGTCGTCGATGAGGCCAAGCGTGCCGATTCCTGCACCTGTCAGGTAGGTGGCGATAGGAGAGCCTAGGCCTCCCACGCCTACCACCAAAACTTTGGCTTGCTGAATCTTGCGTTGGCCTTCCTCACCAAATCCTTCCAACATCATTTGTCGGTTATATCTGTCTTCCGTCCATTTTTCCTTATTTGTCTTCATCCTTCTTGTATTTTCTCAAGTCGTGGGTCAGTTTGGCGGCACAGAAGTTAGGACCGCACATGGTGCAGTACTCACCGTCCGTATGACCAGCTTCTTCAAAATATTGGAGTGCCAACTCTGGGTCGAGCGAGAGATGGAACTGGTCGCGCCAACGAAAATTGAAACGTGCCTTTGAGAGGGCGTTGTCTCGAATGATGGCTCCAGGGTGCCCCTTTGCCAAGTCGGCGGCGTGGGCGGCAATCTTATAGGTTACCACACCGGTGCGCACGTCTTCTTTGTTTGGCAAGGCAAGATGCTCCTTGGGGGTCACATAGCAGAGCATGGCTGTGCCGAGCCAAGCAATCTGGGCTCCACCGATGGCAGAGGTGATGTGGTCGTAACCTGGTGCGATGTCGGTGACGAGAGGGCCGAGGGTATAGAATGGGGCCTCGTGACAGTGATCGAGTTGACGTTCCATGTTTTCTTTAATTTTCTGCAATGGTACATGGCCTGGTCCCTCAATGAATGCCTGTACGTTTTTCTCCCAAGCACGAGTTACAAGCTCACCCATCGTGTCAAGCTCAGCAAACTGCGCTTCATCGTTAGCATCGGCAATACAGCCTGGGCGCAAACCGTCACCCAAAGAAAGGGCAACGTCATATTGGGCAACGATGTCGCAGATGTCGTCGAAATGCTCATAGAGGAAACTCTCCTTGTCATGGTAGAGACACCACTTGCTCATGATGCTACCGCCACGACTCACAATGCCGCAAAGACGCTTGTCGGCGAGATGTACGTTCTGTCGGCGGATGCCTGCGTGGATGGTGAAGTAGTCCACACCCTGTTCGCACTGCTCGATGAGGGTGTCCTTGTAGATTTCCCAACTCAGGTCTTCCACTTCGCCGTTCACCTTCTCCAAAGCCTGGTAGATAGGTACGGTGCCTACCGGTACAGGGCAATTGCGCACAATCCACTCACGTGTCTCGTGGATGTTGTCGCCTGTGGAGAGATCCATCAAGGTATCGCCGCCCCATTTGCAAGACCATACTGCCTTGTCAACTTCTTCCTCGATGCTTGAGGTAGTGGCAGAGTTGCCGATATTGGTGTTGATCTTCACCAAGAAGTTGCGCCCGATAATCATCGGTTCGCTTTCTAGATGGTTGATGTTGGCAGGGAGTACGGCACGACCACGAGCGATTTCTTCACGTACATACTCTGGAGTGATGTGGGTCTTGATGCCCAATTCCTCGCAGTTCATGTTCTCACGGATGGCTACGTATTCCATTTCTGGTGTCACGATACCCGCCTTGGCGTATGCCATCTGAGTGATGTGTTTGCCAGCCTGTGCACGGCGAGGCAATTGGATATGCTCGAAGCGAAGATGGTCGAGAGAAGAATCAGCAAGGCGTTGTTTGCCATATTCGCTGGTGATTTCCTTCAGTTGCTCAGTGTCATTGCGCTCAAGAATCCATTGCTCACGGAGTCGTGGCAAACCTTTCTTCAAATCCACTTGATAGTTAGGGTCGCTATAAGGACCGCTGGTGTCATAGATATAGACAGGAGCATTTGGCTCCGTGTGAGGGATGCCTCGCTCATCTTTCACGACAGTAGGAGTGAGGTTCACCTTGGTCATTCCCACCTTGATTTGTGGGAAGAGTTTTCCTTGCATGTACGCCTTTTCTCTCTTGGCGTAGGCTTTGTTGTCTTGTGGCATAATGTTTAAAGGTAAAAGGGTAAATATTAGTTTAGGAAAGCGGTGAGTGGTGAACTTGCCTCGGCGCAGTCGCTGATGGCTCCAAGGCCTGCCTCATAAGCACGGCGGCCACAAGTGACAGCCTCCTTGAAAGCTTTCGCCATTTCCACAGGATTACCAGCTACGGCAATGGCAGTGTTGACTAGGCAAGCGCTTGCGCCCATCTCCATTGCATCGGCGGCATGACTAGGTGCACCAATGCCCGCATCTACCACTACAGGTACTGTAGCTTGCTCGATGATAATCTGAAGGAAATCCTTCATGCGCAAGCCCTTGTTGGTTCCGATAGGAGCGGCGAGTGGCATCACTGTGGCTGCACCAGCCTCTTCCAGGTGCTTGCAGAGGGTTGGGTCTGCCTGGCAGTAAGGTAATACTACGAAGCCGAGCTTCACGAGCTGTTCTGTAGCCTTTAAGGTCTCGATAGAGTCAGGCAAGAGATAGCGTGGGTCTGGGTGGATTTCGAGTTTGAGCCAGTTGGTTCCGAATGCTTCGCGAGCCATCTGTGCTGCGAATACAGCTTCTTCAGCATTGCGAACGCCGCTTGTGTTAGGCAGAAGTTGGATGTTTGGGTTTTGTACAATATGCTTGAGTAAATCATCTTCTTTGTCATTCAGCTCAATGCGTTTCATGGCAACTGTTACCATCTCTGTCTCTGAGGCTGTAATAGCTTCTGCCATGACAGCATTGTTATTAAATTTTCCTGTACCCAGGAAAAGTCGAGAATTAAACTCTCGTCCTGCAATAATTAGTTTTTCCATTTTTATATATTTAAGTTATTGTTTTAAACATCTATTGATAGTCTCTACGACACGTTTTGTTTCCTCTAGAGGATTAGAGGCAGTCAAAATGCTTCCGCTAAGTGCTATCCCCGTAACACCAGTTTGCATGATGGCGGGAATATCATTTATTGTAATACCTCCTATGGCAACAATAGGTAATGAGATGTGATGAACCTCCATCTCATTCATAATATGTCGGTATCCTTCCAAACCAAGGATGGGAGATAGTCGTTGCTTTGTAGTTGTAAAACGGAATGGACCACATCCAATATAATTAGCACCTGCATGATAATGCAGCTCTACATCATCAAAGGTGTTGGCCGTGCCACCAATAATAAATTGCTCACCCAAAATTTTTCTTGCTTGGCTAATTGGCATGTCATTTTTCCCCAGGTGAACACCGTCGGCATGGATTTCCTTCACTAATTCCACTCGGTCGTCAATGATAAATGTAGCTCCAGCTTCTTTGCACATGTCTCTCACTTGAAGCGCAATTGGACGAATTTCATCATCTGTAGCTTCTTTCATACGTAGTTGTACCCAAGTACAACCACCCTCCAAAGCTATACGAATACCATCTAGGTAAGTGAGATTATTTGTGTAATGAGAAATAAATTGAAACATAGTATTACCCTCCACAAACAGCCTTGATAATAATGATGTTGGCTTTGTCCAAAAGTACAGTAGACTCCCATTGTGTACGAGGAATCATCTTGTTGTCTATGGCCACAGCTATGCCATTGGCAGATAATCTTAACTCTTCTGTAAGCAACACTTGCAGGTTTTGGGTCTGCGTTTCAACTTCTTTGTTGTTAATCTTAACTTTCATCTGATTTCCTTTTTATTTTATAATCAAGAATCACGGAAATGCCAAATGAAAGGCATAAAAGAAAAACCCCTAATCCATGAAGTTTCATCATAGAATAGGGACTTTACGCTTTATATCAAATTCCCTTCGTCAGTATTAACTGTATCAGGTTCAATGGGTATAATCTCAGCTGCGTATCCAGCACCCCGTGATATTGTTTACAAAGGTAAGCAAAATCAACGAAAATGCGGAAAAATGACTTTTGTTTTAGAATTTATTAAGAGTTCTTGAAGAATCTCTTGTAAAGTCCTATAAAGCCTGCTGCATGACGAGCCTCATCTTTTGCCATCTCATGTACTGTGTCGTGAATGGCATCAGAACCTTGTTCCTTTGCTAATTTTGCAATGCGGAATTTATCTTCGCAAGCCCCTTTCTCTGCAGCAATACGAGCTTCGAGATTGCTCTTAGTATCACCTAATACTTCTCCCAACAATTCTGCGAAACGAGAAGCATGGTCAGCCTCCTCATAAGCATAGCGCTTATATGCCTCAGCTATCTCTGGATATCCTTCTCGGTCAGCCTGACGAGCCATGGCTAAGTACATGCCAACTTCTCCGCATTCTCCATTAAAATGGTCTTTAAGTCCCTTGATAACCTCTTCGTTAACGCCATCCTTATAAGCTTGACCAAGAACATGAACGGTAGCGAAAGTCATATCGTCATCTGTCGCATCTGCCATTTCCTGGAACTTACTCTTTGGAGCTTTACAGATTGGGCACTTCTCTGGTGCTTCAGTACCTTCATAAATGTAACCACAAACGGTGCAAATAAATTTCTTCTTCATAATGTTATTGTATTTAAAATTAATATGTAAATGTTATTTATTTTCATTTTTTAAGCATTCTGCACAGACACCTTTGTAGTAAAGCTGCATTTCTTGCACGACATGCCCATTGATTATCTTGTCATGCTTTAAAGTAGGAGCTTTTACATCCATTAAATCTATTACTTTTCCGCATTTTTTGCAGAAGAAATGGACATGTGGATTTGTATTTCCATCATAGCAAACTCTATGTTCGTCGATAGTTATCATTTGGGCCGCATTTTTTTCACTCAACATTCTAAGTGTATTATATACCGTCGTTCTACTTAATGTAGGAACTTCGTTGCAGAGCCCTTTATATATGTCATCAACAGTTGGGTGAATGGGATGTTCTATTAAGTAGTCCATGATGGCTAATCGTTGGACAGATGGTCGAATCCCATTTTCTAGGAGTCTTTTATATGCCTCTTTTCCTTTCATGACAATTCTTTTTATTTATCTGTTTGCAAAGATATAAAAAATATTTTTAAATAACAAACAAAAATGGAAAAAATACAAATTATTTTTGTACTTTTTCCATTTTTATATCCTTTTTATACCCTTTTTATACAGAAATGCATATAAATCCTATTCCAATTTTCATTTTGGGGGATTCTCTGATGATTATTCGATGTTATTCTATGATTAGAAAAACAGCTTCTATTGTAGAAGCTGTTGAAGAGAATTTTTATCTTAAATCAATAATTTCTGCCTTAGGGAATTCTTTGCTATTGAATACGAATGTGCTATTTGAAATATTTTTTGCCTTAAAATTACTAATGACGATTGTGCTCCATGTCTTGCCTTGTCGCATTTTTACTTGTGATGGTATATATGTTTTCTTGTTAATGGTGATATACAACTCTGCCACTGAACGTTTTTGGTCTTGGGCAGTAAGATGAACCTCGTAATTTGTTCCTTTAGTTGTCATATTCATATTGTAGCCTGTTTTATAAATATGTATAAAGGTATAAGGATTCATCGACATCTGTTTTGCTTGAGTTGGTTTGCTAACATTCACTTCATTTGTATTTTTCATATACGACCATTGAGTTGTTCCGTCAAACCATACTATCGCTTGGTTGGTACGAGCATTAAACTTATTTCCCTTAATTGCTATTGTTCCGTTGGCAGAACCGTATTTGGGACTTGTCATTTGGAAGTTGGCACTAGCTCCTCCTTTGTGCCCAATGACGTTGGCAGTCTTGTCTAACACTTGTTGTGGGGTTTGTGCAAAAGCTCCCATGTACAGCATTGCACAGAGAGCTATCAATACTAATCTTTTCAAATTCATTTTTTATCCTTTCTTTTATTCCTTTTATATTTGACAATCTATTTGCCTAAAAGTTTATTTCTTTTATGATTTTTAACCACGTAGTTGAGCAAGAAGCGTATTGAGCTGATTTTCATCTTGTATCAATACTTCACGTGGCTTGCTACCTTGGGCTGTTCCTACGATTCCTGCGCCTTCTAGTTGATCCATCAATCTTCCAGCACGGTTGTACCCTATGCTGAAACGGCGCTGAATCATACTTGTGCTACCTTGTTGTGATAAGACAATGGCGTGAGCAGCTTCTTCAAAATAGGGGTCTAGGTTACGTGCGTCTACATTTCCTGTTCCTCCAGTACCACCTTCGTCATTGGCAGGCTCAGGCAATTCCAATGGTTCTATAGGACCTGGCTGGGCAGAGATGTATTCGTTGATGCGTTCTATTTCAGGAGTATCAACGAATGCGCATTGCACACGGACAGGTTCGTTTCCATTCAAATAAAGCATATCACCTCGACCAATCAATTGGTTGGCGCCTGTACGATCCAAAATGGTCTTGGAGTCAACGGCTGAAGTTACTTTGAATGCTACTCGTCCTGGGAAGTTGGCCTTGATGTTACCTGTAATAATACTTGTTGTAGGACGCTGGGTGGCGATAATCATATGAATGCCTACGGCACGAGCCAGCTGGGCAATACGGGCAATAGGCAACTCTACCTCTTTACCGGCAGTCATAATCAGGTCTCCAAACTCATCGATGACAACCACAATATATGGCATATATTCATGCCCATCTGTTAGCTTTAGACGGTGATTGATGTATTTTTGGTTATATTCCTTGATGTTTCTTGCCCCTGCTTTTTTAAGCAAATCGTAGCGGCTGTCCATCAGTGCGCAAAGGCTGTTGAGGGTTCTTACTACTTTAGTTACATCGGTAATGATCGGTTCTTCTTCGTCAGGGACTGCAGCCATGAACTTATTGGCTATTCTTGAATATACGCTGAATTCTACCTTTTTAGGATCTATGAGCACAAGCTTTAATTCATTAGGATGTTTCTTATATAATAATGAGGTGATGATGGCATTCAAACCAACAGATTTACCTTGACCTGTGGCACCAGCAACTAGCAAGTGAGGTATCTTAGCCAAATCTACCATAAACACTTCATTTGTTATAGTCTTCCCCAATGCAATAGGCAAGTCCATTTTTGTCTCTTGGAATTTTTTCGAGTTTAGGATACTTTCCATGCTCACGATGTTAGGCTTGGCATTTGGAACTTCTATACCAATAGTTCCTTTGCCAGGAATTGGGGCAATGATACGAATGCCTAATGCTGCGAGACTCAAAGCAATATCGTCCTCCAAATTCTTAATCTTGGAGATTCTCACACCTTCTGCAGGTTGAATTTCATAGAGCGTAATGGTAGGCCCAACAGTGGCACGAATTGTCTTTATTTGTACACCAAAATTGTTAAGAACTTCTATGATTCGGTTCTTGTTGGCAATTTGTTCTTCTTCATCTATATATGAACCAGTATCTTCGTATTTCTTCAAAAGATTGAGGGTTGGGTACTTGTAGCGAGTAAATGGTTCTTTTGGATTGATTGGCGTATTCAATTCCTCATCATTACTAACTGTATTGCCAATAGCCTTTTCTCCATCAGCAGCAACAGAAATAGCCATGCCAATATGTTCAGATATAGTGGATGCAACATCTTGTGTATGAGTTTCATTTGTTCCTTGTTGAGCGTTTGCAGCTCTCAAATTTCGTTGATGCTCAAGAAAACTCTCTCTCTGAGATGCGTTTTCAGCAGTGGTGGATTCCAGAACGTCTTCTTGTCTAGTATCATTTGCATCTGAAGAAGAAGCGTTATCCAAATCTATAACTTTGGCAGGTTCTGGATCTTTAAACTCTTCCAAAGTAGTACTAATCTCTTCTTCCTGGGCATCACCTTTTTCTGCATACACTTGCTCGACGGTATTATCTTTTTCCTTTTTACGATTCGTAATTTCAAATTTCACCTTATTAGATATATACCCAATAGGGTTTAGGGCTTTTCTCACGACTGTTATTGTTTCTGTCGTGAGATAAGTAAGGAATGCTATCGCTGTAAAAAGCAAAATGGCAGTAAGTCCAGGAGGTCCAATAAGGTTCTCTAATGACTGCACTACAAAAAATCCATGCTCTCCACCTGGATTGAAAATCAATCCATCAAATACAGGGGATAGAAATTTTGCAAAAGTCACGGAAGTCCAAATCATAACAACAATCATGCTAAAAAACCACTTCCAAAGATTTATAGTGTAAGCATGCATTAACTGTAAACCAGCCATAATTATGAATGCCGGCAAAATGAAAGCCGGGAAACCAAAGTTTATGTCTATAAGGCAATAGGACACTATAGCTCCAAAAGAGCCACAATAGTTTTTGAACTGATGTGCGGTATTCAGCCAGTCACCTGTACGCAGTTCTTCCAACAAACTTTGGTCTTCAGTACCAGTGTTGAGGAATGAAATCATTGCGATAATCACTACTATGCCCACAACGACGAGAGCTAATCCCAAAAAGAAATCAGTGATTGTATTGTTAAATATATATTGTAAACCAATAGCTTCACTAAATGATTTTGACTTGCGTTCTGTTCTTTTCTTAGCCATTTCTGTATAATTTTGAAAATTTATCTGCAAAAATAACGAAAATAATCGAAAAACAAGCGATTTTCTCAGTATTTTTCCCTAATTTTGCATTTTGAAAAATATTATATGTAATAATGAAGATTATTTTCACGAAGTTTGATAAGTATACAATTTCTAATTTGCCAAAGGTGACATTCCCTGGCAAAATTATAACTGTGACCAAACCTGAGGACACGGAAGATGCTGTAAATTGGTTACTTAGCCAAAAGATTTTGGGTGTCGATACCGAAACTAGACCTTCTTTTCAGAAGGGAAAACGCTATGAGGTGTCTTTACTGCAAGTAAGCACACTTGACACCTGTTATCTTTTCAGATTGCACCTCACAGGTATAACACCAGCTATTATTCGCTTGCTAGAAGACAAAAAAACACCTAAGATTGGGCTCTCATGGCATGATGATTTATCTCAATTACATCGTAAATCAGATTTTACTGCGGGGAAATTCATCGAATTGCAAGATGTTGCTATGAAGTTTGGAATCAAAGATAAAAGTCTTCAAAAACTTTATGCTAATCTTTTTCATATGAAAATTAGCAAGTCACAAAGACTTAGTAATTGGGAAGCTTCCGAACTCAAAGAGGCTCAGTTATCTTATGCGGCAACTGATGCTTGGTGTTGTATTAAACTTTATCAGGAATTTAAACGTCTCGAAGAAACGCAAGACTATGAATTAGAGGAAACAGAAGAAGAATATCATCAAATGATGTAATTTACGCCTTATCAAATTTAAATAAAACTACAAAAATGTATAAAACAATATATTTAAAACGAGGGAAAGAGGATTCTTTGAAAAGATTCCATCCTTGGATTTTCTCCGGAGCCATTCATCACATGGATTCTGACATAGAGGAAGGTGAAATTGTGCGAGTCATGACCGCAGAAAACACTTTCATCGCTGTTGGTCACTACCAAATTGGCTCTATTGCTGTCCGTATATTATCTTTTGAAGACATTGTGATTAATGCTGATTTTTGGTGTGCGCATTTGGAATCGGCATTGAATATGCGTATTGCTGTAGGTATTGCAGACAATCCAAATAACAACACTTATCGTTTGGCACATGGCGAAGGTGACAACCTGCCAGGTTTGGTAATTGATTGTTATGGACAAACAGCAGTTATGCAAGCTCACAGTGTAGGTATGCATGTTTGCCGTATGGAAATAGCCCAAGCTTTGAAAAAAGTTATGGGTAATCGTATTGAAAATATATATTATAAGAGTGAAACAACATTGCCTTACAAGGCAGACCTTCGCCAAGAAAATGGATTTATTTTGGGTGAGGAGGCCGATAATGTAGCAGTAGAGAATGGCTTAAAATTTCATATCGATTGGTTACGAGGACAGAAAACAGGTTTTTTTGTAGACCAACGCGAAAATCGTTCACTTCTAGAGCGTTATGCAAAAGGTAAGAGTGTACTGAATATGTTCTGTTATACAGGTGGCTTTTCTGTTTATGCCATGCGAGGTGGTGCTAAAGCAGTTCATTCTGTTGATAGCAGTGCTAAAGCTATAGAATTAACAAATGCCAACATAGCACTCAACTTTCCTAACGATAAGCGTCATGAGGCTTACTGTGAGGATGCTTTCAAATATTTGGATGAGCATGATCAGCAATATGATTTGATAATCCTAGACCCTCCTGCTTTTGCTAAGCACCGTGCAGCATTGCGCAATGCATTGAAAGGATATACTCGACTGAATGTAAAAGGATTGCAACGCATTAAAAAAGGTGGAATCTTATTTACGTTTAGTTGTTCTCAGGTAGTTACAAAGGATAATTTTCGCAATGCTGTTTTTACGGCAGCAGCACAAGCTGGTCGAAAAGTGCGCATTTTGCATCAACTTCACCAACCTGCCGACCATCCTATTAATATCTATCATCCTGAAGGAGAATATCTGAAAGGTCTTGTGCTTTATGTGGAATAGACTTTTCTATCTAGAATGTTTTGATGATGAAAAAAATAACTCTATCTGGAATACTTGCTTTAGCTCTCATTTTTTTTATGGTGGGATGTGGCAAGTCATATGAGGAAAAACAACGATTAAGTAAGGCTGAAAAAGCCAAACTTGATAGCATAGATCGCATGGCATTCAAAGTTGGTGTCATGCCGACTCTTGATTGCCTACCAATTTATTTGGCACATGAAGATAGCCTTTTCGGCTCATTGGGAGTTGACGTGCACTTGCGTCGCTATACAGCTCAAATGGATTGCGATACCGCTCTTGCACGAGGCAGGGTAGAGGGGGCTATCACAGATTTGATAAGAAGTACACGTTTGCAACATATAGGAACGCTTCTCACTTATCCGATTGCTACAGACACCTATTGGCAATTAATAACAAATCGTAAGTCGCGAATTTCGGATTTGAAGCAATTGTCTGACAAGATGATAGCCATAACGCGTTATTCAGCAACAAGTTATTTGGCAGATTTGGCAATTGATAGTGTAAAACCAAAATTTGATGTATATCGTGTGCAAATTAATGATGTCAATATACGCCTTCGTATGTTGTTAAACAATGAGATGGACGCTATGTTGCTTACAGAGCCACAAGCTACGAAAGCTCGTATGGAAAAACATGCAGTCCTCATGGATAGTCGTGATAAAAATGTTCGCTTAGGAGTTTTTGCTTTTAGAACGAAACCTCTTAAAGAAAAATATCGTCAGAAGCAACTGGAAAAATTTGTAAAGGCGTATAATATGGCAGTGGATAGCATTAACCAAAGAGGAATAAAGCATTATGCTTCTATCCTAGAAAAATATTGCCTAATTGACAAAAAGACAATAGAGGAATTACCAAATATAAAATTTTCACATGCATCACAGCCACGGCTTCATGATTTAAAGATTGCAGAACGTAGTGTAAAATAAACTAACGGATATGGAAACAAATAAACTTGTAGAGATGTGTGGGGCAATTAAGAATTCTCTTAAGAAGCATTTGCTGATGAAAGCTCTTTGTCAACTCACATCTTTAGCTAGAGAAGAACCTGACTTATTTGCGAAAGTATATGATAGGTTCGAAAATATGAAAGCAGACTATTTTCGAATGCAGACATATTTAAGCCAAGGTATGACTGATGTACAAACAAAGTCTTATTTTTTGTCTTACCTTAATGAGGCTTATTCCATAGTTCAGGATATCCAATTGGAACAACTTATTAGAAAAAATTCCGTATTCAAAGCTTGCTATACACGCTCGTCTTCTATGCAGTGTTCTGATATACAAGAGTATCTAGAGAAAATTGCTACAGATGAAGCGATGCTTTCTTTAAATCAATCGCTGGATGGAAAAGACAAGAAAGCTGCACTTTTGAATATACGTAAGACAATAGTAGAATATCGTAACAAGTTGTTCTCTTATTTGTTGGTTTCTCCGCAATGGAAACAAGCAGAACGTGAAGATATGACAAAACTTATCACCTCATCTGCAGTAGATGAAGTTTCTGCACAGATGATGGTGAGTGCCATCATGCTATCTTGTCTAACCCTCTTTGACATGCAAAAATTCTTGTTGCTTTTAGATATTTATAAGCTAAGTGAAAACGTAAAAATCAAGGAAAAGGCCTTGGTCGGGTGTATGCTTGCATCTATAACCGACGATTTTTACAAAGAAGAAATCAATCAATGTTTCAAAAAGGAATGCATGCAAGAACCTTATTTGCTAAGAGAGTTGACAGAGATGCAAAAGCAGCTTATCATGTGTAGTGAGGCAAAAAAAGACTCTGAAGCTTTAAATAATACTCTTCGAAAAGAATTTGGAAATATTGACAATCTTGCAAAAAAAATCATAAGAACCCCCCAACAGGAATCTTCTTTAGATGAGATTATGCATCCAGAAAAAGAAGAAGAAAATTTAGGTAATCTGCATAATTATTTTCAGAAAATCGCGGATATGGAAAGTGCAGGTAGTGATATCTTTTACTATGAGTTTTCTCATATGAAAGGACAAGCTTTTTTTCATTCTCTTGCAAATTGGTTTACCCCTTTCTATTATGAGCATCCGCAATTGGGAAATTTTGCAGAACTCAGTGATGATAAAATAAATTTCATAAAAGGTGTAATAAGCGATTTCTCATTCTCTGATAGTGATGCTTATAGCTTCGTTTTGTCTATTTATCAACTATTTCAGCTGAATATAATACCCCAAAAATATTGGGACAGAAATAAAAATAAATACCAACCTGTTTTAGAGACAAAAACGTCGGAGCAATTGGCCTCTTTTTATAGAAGGCAATATTTAAGAGACCTGTATAGATTCTTCACAGTATCTTCAGTCAATTCTTTTGCACCTAAAATCTTTCAGATTCAAAAAGATGACATTCCTGCTATATACTTTTTGCTTCATATAAATGATGACGAAAAGATATTTGGAAAGGCTATAAAAAGTATTTGTCGTTTTTTGTTTAAACGAAAAAAAATCGAAATACTCAGTATGTTTTTGAGAAGTCCTCAAATTCATGATGATGAATACGACATGCTTGTAGCTACTTCATACTTTAAATTAAAAAAAGATATGTCCCAAGCCATTCCTTATCTAGAAAGACTTGTCCCTAAATACCCGGACAATATGGCTTTGGTTTCTATGTTGGTGTATGGTTACGCACAGAAAAAAGAGTATGAAAAAACAATTCTTCTCTTTGAGTCTTCTCATATTTGGGCATCTTTGGATCCAAATTTGGCTGTTTGCTTACCAAAAGCTCTCTATGCTATAAAAAAAGAGAAAGAAGCGTTAAATAAATTGTATGAGTTGTATTATAAGTACCCTCAAAATATGGATGTACTCAAGACCTTATCTTATTTTCTTTTCTCTTTGGGAGAATATGAAAAAGCTCATCAAATCCATCAAAAAATAGTGATGGAGGAAACTTGTGATGAAGAAACGCTCACAGAATGTCGAATTATTGAAGCATTGTATGCTTTAAATAATAAAAATGAAAAAGATGCTTTTAATGCTCTTTTGAAATGCTTGAAGAAATGCAAGGAAGAACAACTTGAGGAAATATTAGAAAATCTTATAGTTAAGCTAGATAAATATGCACAAAAAATGGGACAGCCAGCTCGCTTTATGGCACAAATGTTAGGAGAACGTTTATATAAATATGTATATGAACATCGACAAGACTTAATTATTACAAAAAGTAACTAATATAAAATATTACGAATATGCCAGATAATAGTAGAAATAAAAAAGTACCAATAGACAACAACTATGCACATCTCCAACCGCAAGCGGTAGAATTGGAGAAGGTTGTTTTAGGTGCATTAATGATTGATGCGGATGCCTTTTCTATGGTATCTGAAATTCTTAAGCCAGAGACATTCTATGAGCCACGCCATCAGAAAATATATCAGGCAATCCAAACCATGAATATGGAGGAACGCCCTGTCGATATCATGACCCTAGTAGATGAATTGACTAAAATGGGGGAAATTGAAAAGGTTGGCGGGGCAAGCTATTTGATGGAAATATCTTCTCAAGTGGCATCAGCTGCACATATAGAATATCATGCTCGTATTCTTGCTCAAAAAGCCTTGGCTCGACAGTTGATTCATTATGCTGGCGACATTGAGACACGTGCTTTCGATGCGAGCATCGATGTAGATGAATTGATGCAACATGCAGAAGGAGAACTATTTGCCATTTCGCAAGGAAACATGAAACAGGATTATACACAAGTAGAGCCTGTTATCAAGGACGCTTTGGATATATTGAAACGCGCTGCGGCTAATGCTGGTGGATTGACAGGTATTCCTACTGGTTTTGCTGGATTGGATGACATGACTTCTGGTTGGCAAGCATCTGATTTGGTAATTATTGCTGGGCGTCCTGCCATGGGAAAGACTTCATTTGCATTGAGTATAGCCAAGAATGTTGCTGTTGATTATCATGTTCCTATTGCATTCTTTTCTCTTGAAATGAATAATGTCCAATTGGTCAATCGTCTCATCAGTAACGTTTGTGAAGTTTCGGGTCATAAGATCCTTACTGGACAATTGGATAATGAAGATTGGAAGCGATTGGACATAAAGATTCGCAGTCTTACAACAGCCCCAATTTATGTGGATGACACACCAGGATTGTCTGTTTTCGAATTGAGAACAAAAGCTCGTCGATTAGTCCGTGAAAAGGGAGTCAAAATAATTATGATTGACTATTTACAGCTAATGAATGCGAATGGTATGAAATTTGGTAGCCGACAAGAAGAAGTTTCAACGATTTCTCGTTCTCTGAAAGGATTAGCTAAAGAGCTAAATGTTCCAGTGTTGGCCCTTTCACAGTTGAGTCGTAATGTGGAAAACCGTGAAGGATTGGAAGGAAAACGACCACAATTGAGTGACTTGCGTGAGTCGGGTGCTATTGAGCAGGATGCTGATATGGTACTTTTTGTACATCGTCCAGAATACTATCATATCTATCAAGATGAAAAAGGAAATGACTTACATGGTATGGCACAGATTATTATTGCTAAGCATCGTAAAGGTGCTACAGGTGATGTTTTGCTGAATTTCCGTGGAGAGTTCACTCGTTTCCAAGATCCACAAGATGCCTCTTCAGCACCACCCGAAATGGATGGAGAAATCATGGGGTCAAGAATGAATGGCTTGCCTAATAGTGAAGATTTACCTTTTGTTCCTGGAGGCAATGAGACCCCTCTGTTTTAAAATATATAGCAAACCTTCTAATGACGTTGCACAGATTGAACTGCTCTGTGCAAGAAATCGCTATTTGGTTACGAATCGCAATATTTTATATTAAAAAAGTTATAAATTGTTTGCGTATATTCAAGAAAAATATTATCTTTGCAACCGTTTTGATAAATATAAAGAAAAGAAATATGACACATACATCTTTGGAAATTACAAGCATTATTCTTCGACTTCGACTACAACATGTGGACGGAAGTGATAAGGTGTGCGTATAGTTCATTGGTAGAGATATATGAAGCCTTTCTACACTTCCGTAAGCGGAGTGGAGAAAGGCTTTTTACTTATCTGCTTTTCTCTATGTTTTAAAGTATAGAAAATTAAAATATTAATATAGATATGAGTGACAGATTATTTATTTTCGACACGACTCTTCGCGATGGCGAACAGGTGCCAGGATGTCAGTTGAACACAGTAGAGAAAATTCAAGTGGCTAAGCAGCTGGAGCAGTTGGGCGTTGATGTCATCGAGGCGGGCTTCCCTATCTCTAGCCCAGGCGACTTCAATTCGGTGGTTGAGATTTCCAAGGCAGTGACATGGCCTACTATCTGTGCATTAACTCGTGCGGTAGAGAAAGACATCGATTGTGCTGCCGAGGCTTTGCAGTATGCCAAGCATAAGCGCATCCATACTGGTATCGGCACTAGCGATAGCCACATCAAATATAAGTTCAACTCTACTCGTGAGGAGATCATCGAGCGTGCTGTGGTAGCCGTAAAGTATGCCAAGAAGTACGTAGAGGACGTGGAGTTTTATGCCGAGGATGCTGGTCGTACCGACAATGAGTACTTGGCTCGTGTCGTAGAGGCTGTCATCAAGGCTGGTGCCACAGTGGTCAACATCCCTGATACCACTGGCTATTGCTTGCCAGATGAGTATGGTGCCAAGATTAAGTATCTGATGGAGCACGTGGATGGCATCGAGAACGCTCGTCTCTCTACCCACTGCCACAATGACCTTGGTATGGCTACTGCCAATACCTTGCAGGGCGTGTTGAATGGTGCTCGTCAGGTAGAGGTTACCATCAACGGCATCGGTGAGCGTGCAGGTAACACCTCGCTTGAGGAAATCGCTATGATTTTGAAGTGTCATAAGGGCATCAACATTGATACCAATATCAATACCACCAAGATTGTTCCTACCTCTCGTATGGTGAGCAGCTTGATGAATATGCCTGTTCAGCCAAACAAGGCTATCGTGGGGCGCAACGCCTTCGCTCATTCTTCTGGTATTCATCAGGATGGTGTGCTGAAGAACGTTCAGACTTACGAAATTATGGACCCTAAGGATGTGGGCTTGGACGACAACGCTATCGTATTGACAGCTCGCTCTGGTCGTGCGGCTCTGAAGTATCGCCTGCACGTAAATGGTGTGGACATTGAGGACGAGGAGAAGCTCGACAAGATCTACAAGAAGTTCCTCCAGCTTGCAGACAAGAAGAAGGAAGTAACCGATGAGGATGTATTGATGTTGGCTGGTGCTGATTCTGCCGACCATCATGGTGTACAGCTCGACTATCTCCAGGTTACCACTGGTAAGGGTGTGAAGAGTGTTGCTAGCATCGGTCTCGACATCGCAGGGCAGAAGTTCGAGGAGGCTTCCTCTGGCAATGGTCCTGTGGATGCTGCAATCCGTGCCCTCAAGAAGATTATCAATAAGGAGATGAACCTCAAGGAATTCACCATCCAGGCTATCGACAAGGGTTCTGACGATGTGGGTAAGGTTCACATGCAGGTAGAATATGATGGCCATGTATACTATGGCTTCGGAGCTGATACAGACATCGTTACCGCTTCTGTTGAGGCTTACATCGACTGCATCAACAAATTTAAGATTAGATAGAAGGCTCTCTTTAAAGTATAAGAAATGTCCTCTAAGTAAACATTAGACAATAAACATTAAACATTAGCATAATGAATACATTATTCGACAAGATTTGGGACAAGCATGTTGTCCAGATTGTTCCAGACGGTCCTACACAGCTTTACATCGACCGTCTTTACTGTCACGAAGTTACATCACCACAGGCATTCGCTGGTATGCGAGCACGCGGACTCAAGATGTTCCGCCCTGACCAGATTTTCTGTATGCCAGACCACAATACTCCTACCCACGATCAGGACAAACCTATCGAGGATCCTGTATCAAAGAAACAGGTAGATACCTTGGCAAAGAATACCGCCGACTTTGGCGTTACCCACTTTGCCATGAACACCAAGGACAATGGTATCATCCACGTTGTAGGTCCAGAGAAGGGACTTTCTCTCCCTGGTATGACCATCGTTTGTGGTGACTCTCATACCTCTACCCATGGTGCGATGGGTGCCGTAGCTTTTGGTATCGGTACATCTGAGGTAGAGATGGTGATGGCTTCACAGTGTATTCTTCAGAGCAAGCCAAAGTCTATGCGTATCAGCATCAACGGCAAACTCGCCAAAGGCGTAACTGCTAAGGATGTGGCTCTCTACTTGATGAGTCAGCTCACTACAAGTGGTGCTACTGGTTACTTCGTAGAGTATAGCGGCGATGTAGTGAAAGATATGTCTATGGAAGGTCGTCTCACCCTTTGCAACCTCTCTATCGAGATGGGTGCTCGTGGTGGATTCGTAGCTCCTGATGAGACTACTTTCGAATACATCAAGGGTCGTGAATATGCTCCTAAGGGCGAGGATTGGGACAAGGCTGTCGCTTACTGGAAGACCTTGAAGAGCGGCGATGATGCTGTCTTCGACAAGGAACTTACTTTCGAGGCCAAGGACATTGAGCCTCGCATCACATACGGTACCAACCCAGGTATGGGTATCGGCATCACCGAGAGCATCCCTACGCTCGACCAGATTCCAGAGGAAGAGCAGGCTGGCTTCAAGAAGAGCCTCAACTATATGGGCTTCCAACCAGGTGAGAAATTGGAGGGTCATCCTATCGACTACGTATTCCTTGGTGCTTGTACCAATGGCCGTATCGAAGACTTCCGTGCTTTCGCTTCCATCGTTAAAGGAAAGAAAAAGGCAGACGGCGTAACAGCTTGGCTTGTACCAGGTTCATGGTTGGTAGATAAACAAATACGTGAAGAGGGCATCGATAAAATAGTAGAGGCTGCTGGCTTCGAGATTCGCCAGCCTGGATGCTCTGCTTGCTTGGCAATGAATGATGACAAGATACCTGCAGGCAAGTATTCTGTAAGTACATCAAACCGTAACTTCGAGGGTCGTCAGGGACCTGGTTCTCGTACCATCCTTGCCAGTCCATACGTAGCAGCTGCTGCCGCAATCACTGGTAAGATTACCGACCCAAGAGAGTTTATGTAATTAATAATTTATAATTAATAATGTACAATTAAGAGCGTACAATTATGAAACAGAAATTCAATGTAATCACATCAAGCTGCATTCCTCTTCCTTTGGAGAATGTAGATACCGACCAGATAATTCCAGCCCG
>CAVKNU010000016.1:0-28834 GCA_963657465.1 Lachnospiraceae bacterium | reverse complement strand
CCCACCAGAGCTGACGGCTGATACACCAGTCCTTGATGTTCTCCAACCAGTGGCGATAGGTGTTCTTATACTTCTTCGGGTAGAACTCGATGTCGTCGTCCATCACAGGAGGAAGGGCGATGTCAGCGAAGTGCTGCATCTTGAGGAACCACTGTGTAGAGAGCTTTGGTTCGATAGGCACATTGGTACGCTCAGAGAATCCCACCTTATTATTATAGTCCTCTATCTTCTCCATCAAGCCAGCGTTCTGCAGGTCGATGGCGATTTGCTTGCGCACGTCCATACGATCCTGGCCAACGTACATGCCAGCTGCCTCGCTGATGGTACCGTTGTCATTGAAGATGTCGATGGTCTGCAAGCCGTGCTTCAAACCGAGGGCGTGGTCGTTGATGTCGTGTGCAGGAGTAACCTTCAAACAACCTGTACCAAACTCGATGTCAACGTATGAATCCTCGATAACAGGTATCTCACGGTTTACGAGAGGCACGATGACGTGCTTGCCCTTCAGCCAAGTGTTCTTCTTGTCCTCTGGGTTGATGCACATCGCAGAGTCGCCCATGATGGTCTCAGGACGGGTGGTAGCCACTACGGCATAGTAACCCTTGTCATCCTTGTGCATCACGTTGCCTTCCTCTACCTGCTGGCAGTCATTCTCCACAACATAATACTTCAGATAGTAGAGCTTAGAGTGCTCATCCTTGTAGATAACCTCCTCGTCTGAGAGGGCAGTCTGAGCCTTAGGGTCCCAGTTGACCATACGTACGCCACGGTAAATCAAGCCCTTGTTGTAAAGGTCGCAGAATACGTGGATGACAGCCTTGGAACGAGTCTCGTCCATGGTGAATGATGTGCGGTCCCAGTCGCAGCTGGCACCGAGGCGACGCAACTGCTTGAGGATGATGCCGCCGTGCTCGTGTGTCCAGTCCCAAGCGTGCTTGAGGAACTCCTCACGAGTCAGGTCGGTCTTCTTGATGCCCTGCTGTGCGAGGCGGTTTACTACCTTAGCCTCTGTTGCGATACTAGCATGGTCAGTGCCAGGCACCCAGCAAGCGTTCTTGCCCTCCATGCGGGCACGGCGAACGAGGATGTCCTGGATGGTGTTGTTGAGCATGTGACCCATGTGGAGCACACCTGTCACGTTAGGTGGAGGGATGACCACTGTATAAGGTTCACGACCATCTGGCTTTGAGCTGAATAGCTTGTTGTCTAGCCAGTACTGATACCATTTACTTTCCACTGCTTGTGGATCGTATTTACTTGCTAATTCCATTGTTAAATATATCTTTTAATTTTCTAATCTTTTTAGTATGGAAAACCTTGCTTTACAATAAAATGTGCAAGTTTCCTTAAATTTCGATGCAAAGATACTACTTTTTGAGCAAAAAACATTATCTTTGCAACAAAATAACGAATTTTTACATAAAACGTATGGTTAGTACTTATATATTATGCATACAAAAGAAGAAAAGCTAGCGGCGTTCAGTCGCTTGATGGATGTGCAAGACCGCTTGCGCCTCCAGTGTCCTTGGGACAAGAAACAGACTTTCGAGAGTCTTCGACCTAATACTGTCGAGGAGACTTTCGAGCTTTGTGATACCCTCATGAAGCGTGATTACAAGGAAATCAAAAAGGAATTGGGCGATGTGTTGGAACACGTCATGTTTTATAGTATCATCGGTAGGGAAGATGGTGAATTCGACATTTGCGATGTTTGCAATCAAGAGGCTGACAAACTTATGTTTCGCCATCCTTTCATCAACTGGAAGGAAGAAGGCAACTGGACCGTTTCCAATCCCGACATGTATATCAACGATGAAGGCCAGGTGGTGTATCGCTCCATAGAGGAAAAATCTTCCAAGGGGAATTCTGCCGAGGCTTCCGCAGAAGAAACCAAGGCGCTTGCGGAAAATAAACCTAAGACTGCCGCCAATGTGGAGAAGACTTGGGAACAGATCAAACAGCAGGAGAAGGACGGCAATGAGCGTGTATTGAGTGGCGTACCGAATGCCTTGCCTTCCCTCATCAAGGCTTATCGCATACAAGACAAGGCCCGCAATGTAGGCTTCGACTGGAAGGAGAAGGAAGATGTGTGGGACAAGGTGCAGGAAGAACTTGAGGAACTCAAGGCTGAACTTGCCAAGGAAGACAAGGATAACTCGGCCAAGGAACTGGGCGATTTCCTTTTCTCTATTATCAATGCAGCACGTCTCTACAAGCTCAATCCCGATAACGCATTGGAAATGACCAACCAGAAATTTATCCGTAGATTCAATTACGTGGAAGACCATTCCTTGAAGCTAGGTAAAAATCTGAAAGATATGACTTTAGAAGAAATGGATAAACTATGGGATGAAGCCAAGAAAATCGAACGAGGGGAGAAGGCTTAAGGCCTCCGCCCATTAGGTGTATATCAACTCTTAAAACTTAAATGCTAAGGATATGAAAAAGTTACTTTATGCAGCGATGGCAATGTTTGTCATATTGATGGCAAACAGTTGCAAGGATAAGAAAACGGCACAGGTGATTAGTGCCAATGATTCCACTGAAGTTGAAGAGCAGGTGGATTCTACCATCTATGGTGTTTGTGGTGATGGAACATCGATGCACTCACTACAACTGGTTACAGACGGAGGTGATACGCTCAACGTTTTCATCGATGATGCCGACCCAGGTATTGTGCAAGGCGGATTGCTCAGTGGCGACCGTATCGCACTGATTGCCCATAAAGACGGACAGGATGGGGAATATCTGGCACAGAAAGTGATCAACCTGACTTCACTCTTGGGCAAATGGACGAGTCTCGACAAAAACTTTGAGCTCCTAGAAGGAGGAGAGGTGAAAAATAATGTCAAGACTGAAACTAATCCGTGGACTGCATGGAAAATTCTCAACGGAAAACTTCTGCTCAACAAAGATACCTTCGACATCGACAATCTGGGTCCTGACAGCCTATCCTTGGAGAACAACGTAGGCATTTTCGTCTTTAAGCGTCAGGAGTGATGTTGAGTGAAGAATGAAAAATACGAAGCGTGAAGAATTCGATTGATTATGGAACCATTCAGAGTACATATATTAGGGTGTGGCAGTGCGCTGCCCACCCTGAAACATAATGCGTCCTCGCAAGTTGTAGAGATTCGCGGCAAGTCTTTTATGATGGATTGTGGCGAAGGGGCACAGATGCAGTTGCGCAGCACCCATATTCATTTTGCCAAGATCAATGCCATCTTCATCAGCCATCTGCATGGCGATCATTGCTTTGGCTTGTTGGGGTTGCTATCTACATTTGGAATGCTTGGACGCACCGCAACCTTAAAAGTCTATGCACCAAAAGAATATGAAGACTTGTTTAAACAACAGGTTGAATTCTTTATGACTGGTATGGAATACCAAATAGAGTTTGTTCCAGTGGATACGACCAAGAGCGCCGTTGTCTATGAAGACCGCTCGCTGACCGTGGAAACGGTTCCGTTGGAACATCGTGTGCCATGCTGTGGCTATATCTTCCGCGAGAAACCTTCTTTGCCACATATCCGCCGTGATATGATTGATTGCTTCAATATCCCTGTTTCTCAGATTCAGAACATCAAGAATGGGGCTGATTGGGTGACAGAAGATGGAGATGTCATTAAGAACGAACGATTGGTGGAACCTGCCGATCCTGTGCGAAGCTATGCCTATTGCAGCGATACCCGCTATATGCCTACTTTGCACGAGAAGGTGAAGAATGTCAGCACTCTCTATCATGAGAGTACTTATCTCTCGGAAAATGAAAACCGTGCCAAACTCTATTATCACTCCACGGCTAGGCAAGCGGCCACTGTGGCAAAGGATGCAGAGGTCGGAAAACTCATTTTGGGTCATTTCAGTGCTCGGTATAATGATGAGAATGGATTGCTGCAAGAGGCGAAAAAAGTGTTTAAGAATACATTCTTAGCTCGGGAAGGAGCCATTTTTGATGTATGATGTGAAGGGAAATGTAGTGCTTTCTTACGTGTGAAATAAGAAAAAAATGATTTTTTTTGAGATTACATGCAAGGTTTTTAATATTTTGCAGTTTTAAATAGTAAAAACGATAGAATCAAGTTGGAATCAGAAAAAGACCTTTTGGACGACATCAAGGCCGGCGACCGACAAGCTTTACATCGGTTGTACACCCGTTTTGTGGGATATGCTGTGGCTGTAGGGTTGCGGTATGTCCCCAATCGCGATGAAGTGCAAGATGTCGTGCAAGATAGTTTTGTGAAGATTCTCTCGTCTGTGTCTCATTTCGAATACCGGGGTGAGGGGTCTCTAAAGGGATGGGCGCTTAGGATTGTGGCGAATGAAGCCATCAGCTACGTGAAGAAGAAAGAGAAGTTCTTGTTTGTGGATGAGATTCCTGATGAGCCAGACACGGGAGATCCTGAAGTGGCGCAAGTGCCACCCGATGTGCTCACACGATTGATAGGTGAGTTGCCCAATGGCTATCGATTGGTGCTCAACCTATTTGTGTTTGAGCAAAAGAGTCACAAGGAAATTGCTCAGGAACTAGGCATTAGTGAGAATACTTCTGCTTCTCAATATTTAAGAGCTAAGAAGCTTCTGGCAAAGAAAATTAATGAATATCTAAAAAGTAATCAATATGAGTAAGAACGACTGGACAAATGACCTACGTAATCACTTGGCAGAGTATCAGGTACCTGTCGAGGAGGACGTGCTGTGGGCAAGTATCCAGCAGAAACTTGCTCTTGAGCAGCAATCATCTTTGGCTTCTCAACAGTTACAAAAAGCACGCATCGTCAGTATCCGGAGATGGTCGGCTGCAGCCGCAGCGTGTGCCATTCTTGGGATAGGAGGTACCTATCTGTTTCTTCATTCATCTGCCGACGATGTATTAACGCCTCGTGTCGGGGCTGGCTCGATCGCACATACCCATAAGTCGAAAGATCCGGCAGCTACAGCCCAAGATGCCTTTCGACAAATGGCATCAGCTTCTGAAAAGAGTGGCTTGCAGATATCAGAGTCTAAGGCAGATGCTCCTCTTCGATGGGTGAAGAATGTCTTGATGGGAGGAGAGAGTGCATCCGAAACCGAAGAAATGCTAGCCGTGGCATCTGTAGAAGAGACACCATCCTTGGAGACTGCAACGATGGTTCAGCAGCAAACTGAAACTTCTTCATCATCAGTTTCTGTTGCATCAACCCCTCATGCCAAGCGCCAGTTGGGGGCCAACACATCTACTACCGTGCGTTCACGTAGTCATGTTTCGCACACTCCTTCTTGGAATATGAAATTATATGGCGAGAATGGACTTGTCTTGCAAAATAATTTGAATGACGAGTCTATGGGGTATATGAGCAGCGCTGCTGACCCTATGCCAAGTTATCCAATCAATGATGCTGTGACGCAATATGCCTCGCTACTAGCCAAGGCCCCTAAGCCTGTGGAGGAGAAGCACCATCGCCCAGTGACGCTTGGTCTGCAAGTGGGATTCGAACTGCTACCTCGGCTCACCCTCACCACGGGTGTTGTCTATACCCGTGTGGCTTCCGAATTTAAGGCGGAGAACGTGGAGCGCAAGCAAACGTTGCATTATGTGGGGGTGCCATTGGGAGTCAACTATGAGGTATGGGGCACTAAGCGCTTCCATACGTATATGTCTGTTGGTGGCGAAGGCGACGTGAACGTAGCCAACCACACCGAGCTCAATGGTGGTGAAATTGATGGCGAGAAAGATCGCATGCAGTGGTCTGCCAATGCCGCTGTAGGCGTGCAGCTAGATGTGGCACCCCAGATAGGAATCTATGCCGAACCAGGAATGAAGTATTATTTCGACAATGGTAGTGTGGTGAAAAATAGCTTCAAGGACAAGAAGCTCAACTTTAATTTCCAGTTGGGCTTGCGTTGGAATTTAGGGAAAAAATAGATTGCTTTTAGAAGTCCTATGATTCCAATGACAAAGGGTGACGGGTGACAAGGGTGACACCCACTTTTATAAACTCTTTGTGCGTACGCAGGAACTTTTGAAATTGAAAACCCGAAAATACACTTATATGGAAGAGCTACGAAAAACGGCTGTCACCCATGTCACCCGTCACCCTTTTCGGAAATGGAAATAAGGCTTTTTTATTGCAGAAAATGGGTCGTTTGCCCTTGGAAATGACTAGGATAGCAAAGGAAAATGCCTTGTTTCCACTGTCGAAAAGCCTTATTTACATCTCCGAAATGCCTTGCTTGCACCTCCGAAATGCCTATAAAAACAGAATCCATTTGTACGGTTTAAAAGCAAGTCTGTGAGACCTTCAACCGTGCAATTTGATATTTTTTTGTATTTTTTCGAGGGGATGCCCCATTGCGTATGATTGACTCCAAAAAATGTCGTATCTTTGCACCGTGTTCGAAGAAAGGGAGGAGACTTCGGTAGCTACACGTCACCCTTCTTTTCTGTCGGCACAAAGAAAATGCTTAGCTCGTAGAGCAGCCAGATGGGAAGACTGACAAGCGTGAGTGTGAAGACATCAGATGTGGGGGTGATGATGGCGGCTATAATCAAGATCACAACAATGGCATGACGACGATAGCGACGCATGAAAGCTTTGGTCAAGAACCCCAATTTGCCAAGTAGCCAACACACTACGGGAAGCTCGAACAGAATGCCAAGCATCAAACTAAGCATCATCAACGTGTCCATGTAAGACTCGAGCGTTATCATATTCGTTACCTCAGAATTCACGTGGTAAGTGCCTAGGAAACGGAAAGTGAAAGGGAATATGAGGAAGTAGTTGAGCAACATACCCAACATAAACATGAAATAGCCTCCACCCACCAAGCGATAGGTGTAACGGCGCTCCTTCTCGTAGAGAGCTGGCGTGATGAAGCGGAGAAGGAGATAGAGAGTGTAAGGCGAAGCCACGATGAGACCGGCATAGAGTGCCACCTTCATGTGGATGGCAAACTGACCAGCCAACCCTGTGTTCACCAAATCAACGGAGAAATCGCCCATGCCTCTGCCGCCTGGAATGAGCCTACTGACGTTTTCGAAGAAACGATAGGTGACGAAATGGGCATCCTTGGGGGCGAGAATCACATTGAACAGCTCGTCCTTGAAAAAGAATGCCACCACACCACACAGCACACTAGCGAGGGCTATCCGCCAAATCGTTCCTCGCAATACGTCGAGATGCTCCCAAAAAGACATTTGCTCTTCGTTCATTTTGCTTAAATTCTCATCTATGCTTTCTCAGAAGAGTCTTTCTCTGATGAAGCTTTTTCGGAAGAAGGAGTCTGGATGTCGTTCTCGATTCCGTTCATTCCGTCCTTAAAACTCTTTACACCTTTGCCCAATCCCTTCATCAACTCTGGGATTTTCTTGCCTCCAAAGAGGAGGAGAATCACGAGGGCTATCAATAAGATTTCTTGTGTTCCTAACATATTTCGTAATGTTTTAATGTTAATGTTTCATGCTAAAAATGTCAAATACTAATTTGAACTTCACTTTCTTACTTTTAAAACAAGATAACCGCCAAGTATTTGGGTGAGAATGCCTGGCAAACCGAGACGAACGTCTTGTGCGGCTGCAACGATGCTACCAGTGTACGCCCACTCGGCAAGTGAGCCGAAGAGCTGATAGAATGCCACTACACCTGCAAGAGCGAGGAGGGTAACCTTGCCAGCACGCTGGGCGATGAAACCTGCGCCGAGGGCGAGGAGAATGCTCTTGGTGAGGATGGCTGGCAAGGCTGCCGCCATCGGCATTCCGAAGAGCAGATGATTGGCGAGGGGAGAGGCGATAGCTGTGAGCAAGCCTACACGCCAACCGTACTTGAACGCTCCTATCAAGGTAAAAAAGTAAATAGGCAACCAGATCATGCCTCCCTGTGGAAGGATGTGGAAAAGCTGTGGCAAGACGATGTTGCCTGCCACGAAAACCATAGCCAAGAGATAGGTCTTGGTTTCACTGTAGCCATATTGGTAGAGTTTTACACTAGATTCTGTCATAATCTTTCTTCTTTGGTTTCTTTTATTATTTTGAAATTAAACACTTTCCGAAAGCTTTAGAGAAGGAATTATTTCTTCCTCAACTCCTGCAGCTTCTCCTGGATGCGAACGAGGCATTCCTCTGCTGTAACGGCGTCCTTACATGTCTCTTCCATCGGACACCAACCTGTCTTTGTGCGGTTGACGATGTATTCCACTTGATGGTGGTAAGTGACAGCTATAGGCTGATGTGATGCGACCGAAGCAAATAGTTGCAAGGCAGGAGTGCTGATGGTTTCGGCATACACAGCCTTCACCTTGCCCAAGATCATGAGTGCGGCGGCAGCCTTGCCCACAACCTTGTCGGCAAGCCGGGCTCCTTCCAGCACCGAAGGCTCGGAGGTGAGCAGACGAAGAAGGTCGCTCACGCCTTTACCATCGTATTTAAGAACGACTGGAGCTTCAGGCTTGTCATTGCAACGAGAAGTTGAATCAGTAGGCAAAACCTCAACCTTCAGATCCGTCTCAACAACGAGCGAATGCCCTTCGTCCAGTAATATTCTCTTGATATTTTCCATCAACTAATAACAATTAACTTATATGAACTGTCAGCTATAAATTATCCTAGAGCTTGTCGCTCGACATCTTGATTTCCTCCACAAATTGATCTATCTTCTCTAATTCTTTAGGAATCTGAATGCTCTGTGGACAGTGAGGGATGCACTTGCCACACTTCACGCAATGGCTGGCCTGGCGCAGCTTAGGCACTCGGCGATCGTAGCCAATGAGGAAGGCACGGCGGGCTCTGCGATAGTCAGGGTCTTGCTCTCCCTTGTTTGCCATGTTGCTTTCCTTGATGCACTTGTTATAGTGCGAGAAGATGGCAGGGATATTGAGTCCATACGGGCACGGCATACAGTAGTTGCACTCGTTGCATGGGATGGTGTTGAGATTGTAGATGTCCTTTGCAATCTCCATGAGAAAAGCATCCTCTTCCTTGCTCAGAGGCTTGAGTGGGGCATAGGTACAGAGGTTTTCCTTTAGGTTCTCCATGTAGCTCATGCCACTCAGCACACAGAGCACGTCGTCAGGTGTGCCAGCAAATCGGAAAGCCCAGCTAGCCACGCTCTTCTCTGGTTCACGTGCCTTCATCTTCGCAATAATGGCATCAGGCACATTGGCGAGTCGGCCACCCAAGAGAGGCTCCATGATAATGGCAGGGATGCCACGCTTCTTAAGTTCACCGTAGAGATAGACGGCATTGGTGTTTGACTCATTGATTTCATGGGCATAATTCCAATCCAAGTAGTTGAGCTCTATCTGCACGAAGTCCCAATGATACTTGCCCTCGTCGTGCCATTTCAGGGCGAGATCGAATACCTTTACATCTCCATGATAGGAGAAGCCGAGGTTGCGGATACGTCCTTTCTTCTTTTGTTCCACGAGCCAGTCGAGGATGCCATTGTCAATGTATCTGTTATAAAATTCCTTCATTCCGTCATTGCCTGTTCCGATGGCATGGAGAAGAAGATAATCCACATGGTCGGTCTGCAAGTACTTCAAGGAATTCTCGAACATTTCTTTCGAAGCCTCTGATGTCCAAGTGGCTGGGTCGAAATTAGAAAGCTTGGTGGCGACAAAATATTCTGAGCGCTTGTGGCGATGGAGAGCGTTACCTGTGGCAGCTTCCGACTTACCTTGGCAATAGGCAGGAGAGGTGTCGAAATAGTTGACCCCATGCGCCAAGGCATAGTCTATCTGCTTGTTGATCATCTCCTGGTCGAGTTCGGCATCTGGATGCTCACGTCCAGTACCTCCTCCAATCACCGGCAGTCGCATCATGCCATATCCGAGGATACTCACCTTGTCTTTTGTGTTCGGATTGATGCGATAGGTCATCTTGCCCACAGGCGGTTCTTGGTAAGATCCTGCTGCACTCATCTCTCCATTCTTGCTTTTGCAAGCGGAGAGAAGGGCAGAAGAAGCGATGGCACCTGCGCCAAGGCTCTTCAGAAAATCTCTTCTGTTTATTTCGTGTTTCATTGCTTACTATATTTTTATATGTACTTATGAACCTCGTTTCCCTCTACGTGGATAGCGCTAAACGGCTGAGCTGGACAGAGATTCTCACAAGCTCCACAGCCGATACAACGGCTTAGGTTGACGGCAGGGAACTTAGGTGAATTTTCATCCTTCTCGTTCACAGGAATCATCATAATGGCTCCCGCAGGACAATGGCGAGCGCAGTTGCCACACTCCACGCCATCGGTGAAGACGATGCAATTCTTCTTCGACCACACGGCGTGACCAATCTGAATGGCAGTTTTGTCCTCTTTCTGAATAGGCTTGATGGCTCCTGCAGGGCACACCTCACTGCATCGATGGCACTCAGGGCGACAGTAGCCTCGCTCATAAGACATTGTAGGTTGCATTAACTTCATCAGGTCGGTGCTAGGGCGAAGCACATCGTTAGGACACTCAGCCACGCAGAGTTGACAAGCCGTACAATGCTGTGACATGTTCTGGGCAGAGAGCGATCCTGGAGGGGTGATAGGCGTGTGACGCTCGAAAGGTTCTTTCTGTGTGACTGCAGCTAGTCCACCATCCACCTTCTTCTTCTCTTGGGCGAGGGCAGCGGTGGTAGTGGCAGCAGCGGCGGCCAAGAGGAAGCTGCGACGTCCTGCATCAGGCTTCGAGCCTCGTTCTTCATGCTTCACTCCATAATATAATGCCCCTTTGTGGCAGTGTCCGATACAGTTGCCACACACCACACATCTCGAATAGTCTATCTTATGATTCTTGGAATCAATGCAAGCAGCCTTGCAACTCTTGGCGCAGAGTCCGCAACTGACACACTTGCTCTCGTCGATTCTCACCTTGAACCATGCAAAGCGAGCGAAGAAACTAAGCATAGTGCCCACAGGACAGATGGTGTTGCAGTAAGTGCGGCCATTGCGCCAAGCCAATACTGCCACTAGAATGAAGGTGGCGAGGGCAATGGCAAAGGTAGGAATACTGCGAATCCACACCTCTCGGCTATAGAAAGCATAGCTGTCCATGCGCTCGGCAAAATAAGCGAGGGCATTGTTGAGCAAAAGATAAATTGGTTGAAGAAGATTTTGGGCGATGCGTCCAAACGAACTATAAGGCGCCAATAGAGCCGCCAGCGATCCCACACCTGCTACGAGGGCAACGACGAATACTGCCAGCATCACATATCGCAAAGTGCTCTTGGCTGGTGAGTAAGAGAAGCGCATCTTTTTGCGCACCTTGTTGCGACGCCCGCTTATCCATGAAATCACATCCTGCATCACGCCCAGCGGACAAATTACCGAACAATAAATTCGACCGAAAAACAGGGCAATGATAAGCCATACAGCCACCATCAACAGATGCAGTGCCAACACAGCTGGCAAGAACTGAATCGTAGCCATCCAGGAGAGCCACGCATGCACAGTTCCCGTGAAGTCGAGAAATAGTAATGTGAGCCCCATGAAAAACACGATGGCCAAAGTCAATCTTATTTTCCTTAGCATAATCTTTATAATGTTTTTGTTTTTAATCTCGCTTACAACAGCTTTTTCTGTTGCAAAGATATAACTTTTTCCGTAAAACAGGTTTAACTATTTTACTGATTTTTCTGCATATTTGGCAGAAAATGAAGTTTTTTACTTGCACAGAGCTGCATAAGGACAGTTTTGACATCGCTGTTTGTCGTCGGTAGGTAGGAAAGGAAGGGCAGGATTGTAAATCTCGGTCACCATGCTTTCCAAGCTCTCCATGAACTCCTGTTCGTAGTCGGCAGCATCTATTATCCAATCCTTGCCCAACTTGAGCGTAGGGTCGTAATCTTCCGCTCCCGCCTGCTGGATGAACAGCAAGGCAGGACTTACGGCATCCTGGGCAGGATTCAGCTTGCCATGATGTTTCACAATAAGCGAGTAGAGCATAGCTTGCAGGTAATAATCAGTGTGTCTCGACAATTCCTTCGGATTAAAAATGTCGGAAATAGCTCGTGGATGAGTGGTTAGGGCACGCCCCGTCTTGTAGTCGATGACACGAATACGTTCGGCAAGGTTTTGCATCCCAGGGTTGCCATTAGCGGAAACAGCATCTAGACGGTCGATGAAGCCCCCCATACGGAAAGTCTTCTTACCAGAGGCAAGGGTGAATTCGAAAGTGCTCGTCACCTTTTTCTCCAAACCTAGGATCGTGAAAGGAGCCAGTCGGAGGTCAATCTGAAGAAGCTGCTTGAGATAGTTGGTGATAACCTCTCGATTAATCAACTGTAAGCCATTGTAGGCAGGATGATAACCATCTGCTTTCACCTTGAAGAGTTGTTCGCGGAAGGCTTCATCCACCAACTGATAGAGTAACTCCTTGTGCTTCATCCGCTGTTCAATTTCTCCTTTCGATACCACGATGGGGTGGATGAGATGCTGCTCGCCCTCGTCGTCCGTACGAATGTTGGAGGTTGGTGTGAGGCGCAGGTAGAAAAGTTGCGCAGCACGGTGGAAGATATTTCCAAAGATACGGTTATCCACTTCGTCCTCGTCCATCTCATCGGGTTCTTTCAGCTCCTTCACATATCGGAAGAAGAAGCGTTTCTGGCATCTCAGATAGGTATTGAGGAAAGTAGGCGTAATGAGTCGATCTTTGAGTAGCGTCTCCATCACCTCTTTAGTTTTTTCCTCGGCTTGATACTCTGTGTGAATCGGGGTTTGTCCGGCCACGAGCGATTTGCGCACGATATCATGGCGACTCTCCACCATGAGTTGTAGCATAAATCGGCTCATTTCTCCCGTGTGCCCTTCCTCTGTAGCGTTGTTGTAAGTGAACGTCACATCGGTGGCTCGCTGCAACAGGCTGTGAAAGTAATAGGAATAGATGGCCACCTTGTTGTCGATGGTGGTAAGTCCGAAAGCCTTGCGCAAGGAATAAGGGATGAAGGACGAGTCGTTGATGCCCTTTGGCAGGTTACCTTCATTGCACGAGAGAACCAGAACATGGTCGAAGTCGAGATTTCGAGTTTCGAGCACTCCCATTATCTGAATGCCTTCCGCAGGTTCGCCGTGGAAAGGGATACTGGTGGCTTGGATGAGTTGCTGGATCAGGCGCTCAAGCGTGATGGTATCCACCTCCAGGTCGCCAGAGGCAATCAATCCATGCAAGCGATTGATAAGCGTATAACTTCGGAACAGCGACTCTTGGAAAAGGTGGTCGTCGAGTTGTTTGGCATGAGTACCAATTTGCATCAGCACATCGAGCAAGTACTCCGTCAACGCCAAGTTGTAGGATGCAGCCGACTCCAAGTCACGAAACAGTATCTGCAGTCCCTCGTCACCATCCAGACAGAGCGATTGGCGGGTAGGGTAGAAACGCTTTCTCTCTTCCAAGTCCTTCACTACTTTGGCATATTGCGTAGAGATATACTTGGCATAAGGGTGACGTAGAGTCATCAGCACCTGATGCAAGCGATAAGCGTCACTACCAGTGGGATGACCCAAGGTTTGCAATTTTATCAATTGCTGTATCAAACTATAGAAAGGCGTCTGTTGGAGTGGATATCCAATTGTAATGTTCACCGTCTTCGCCTTTTCTGGCAAAGAGTGAATTACCGTCTGCAGTAAACTTTCATCAGCCAAGACCACAGCTGTTTTTCTTCCGGCTTCGCATCTGCCCTTCTCTGACAGCCACTGATATACATAACGTGCCTGGATGTTCTCGGTGGACGCAGAGACATATGTAATGTCCTTGGATTGATTCAAGCTGTTGAAATGACAGGTATTAGCCAGGTCGCTCAGTTCGTTGGGATAATAGTGCAGATATTGTCGGATGTAATGTCCTGCCTCATGCTTGCCGTCCATGTAGTATTGGTCATAATCCCAATAGAAGGCTGCCTTCCCTTCCTTTTGCAAACGGTCGCAGAGTCTCAGTTCCACCTTTTGCATCATATTGAATCCCACGAAGAGATATTTCTTATGTTTGAACTGGATAGTTTCATCTGTCACCACTTTTCTATATAAAGCCCCCTCATAGGCAAGTCCTTGCTTGGCAAGAAGATTATTGAAGTCATGGTAGATATTCCCAAAATGGCTCCATAGTTGCAGAAATCGCTTCTTGAGTTCTGTATTATGCTCTTCTGAGAAATTACTGAAGAACTGACGTATCATTTTCTTTTGATAATCAGTGAGATAGGAAACGTCGTCGAACTCATGGATATTCTTGAGGTTGGCAAAGAGCTTGTCTGCTTCTGCCATGTTTTTGTCCACATCATCAAAATCAGCAATCAAGAGTTGTCCCCATCCAAAGAAATGATCTAGGGTCTCATCAATGCCTGCACACGCCACAAAAGTCTTGTGCAAATCGCACACCAACTTGATAGGGTCGCCTACTTTCAGTGCACTATGCTGTCGGAAAAGGTCGCTGATGGTGATATAGGAAGGGCACCAAATGGGTTGGCTCACCTGACGAGCCAAACTCTCATTGAGAAAGAGAGAGGCGCGCTTGTTAGGGAACACCACGGCGATGTCGCTCAGATTGGTACCATATTTTTGGATAATATCTTCCGCTACTAAGTCGAGAAATGATTTCATATTCATTCTGATTTTACTTCTTCAATGTTGTTAGGATACACATACCATAGATAGCCCTTTACTTGGCTATAGCCCATGCGGCGCAGTAAGTTCATATACTGCGCTACCTGCTCACGATAACTGTCGCGTGGCTTTCCGAACTTGAAATCAACCACCACAATCTCTTCGCCATCTTTCATCACACGGTCAGGGCGGCGTTCTCTCACCTTGCCATCCAGCACGGTGAGAATGGAGCATTCGTTGAAAATCGTCCAACGCTCAGAGAACCATTCGCTCACCTTAGGTGATTCCAGTCGTTGGCGTATCATCTTTTCGATGCGTTCGCGCGAGATATTCTCATCGTAGAGCACACCGTCCAATTCCAGTTGTTCCAAAGCTCCTTCGACGTCGTCCTTGGTACGAATTGTAGAGAAAAGACTATGCAATACGGTACCCATCTTGATGTAAAATTTTTGTTGCTCTTCTTGTTCGTCTCCTTCGATGAAATCACGGCTCTGATTACTCTGACGGAACTCTGGGAGCTGAGTGGTAAGTGCGAACTGAATCGGAAGTGGCTCTGCCGTACGAGTAAACACATTGGCAGTATCTCTTTCCTCTTTGACAGTGTCTTTTCTCTCTTCTTCTTCTTTCGCTAAGTAACCGTATTCAAAACAAATGTCTTCCTTCTTCTTGTCAGAGCCGATTCCTTCCAAAATGCAAGGTTGCCCAGTTGCATCCAATAGATTTTTCACTTTTTCGATGCTATCTTCGATGATACAACTTCGGAGAGTGGCATTGCCTCTACGACCAAAGACAAACAGACTCTTACTAGCTCGTGTGAAGGCCACATAGAGCAAATTGAGGTTATCGACCACATTCTGCAGGTGCTCTTGATTGTAATCCTTCTCATAGATGCTGTTCTTCATCTGCTTGGCTCCGAAATCCACAGGTACAAGTGGAAGTTCATTGAAAGGCTCTTCCTGTGGTGTGCACCAAATGGTGTTGCCTTTCTCCAAAGTCCAGTCGCAAAAAGGCATGATTACATGATCGAACTCCAATCCTTTACTCTTATGAATAGTAATCAAACGGATGCCATCGATGCTGTCGCTATGTATGCTTTTGTTGTGCAAGGTACTGTCCCATTCATTCAGGAAGCTCTCAATATCGCTGCTGTTATCTGATAGATAGTTGTTCAGTTGGTCGTAGAAAGCGCACACATAAGCACTCTGTTGTGTCATTTCCTTACTTTCGCCTAGGTGGAACAGACAATAAAGGCGCTCCACGAGGTCGAACAAAGGTGTTTGCAACAGCTCTTCTCGCTGTTCTGCCAATTGCTCCACGGCTTCAGTATTCCCGAGATATAGCATTGCAAACTTCGCAAGCGTGGCCTTGGCAATCTCATCTATCGGATGCGCTAGATAGTGAAGGGCTGTCACCAGCGTATTGACCGCTTGAGAGGCGTCGAGTCGGAATGCCTCATCAGAAACAAGCGGGTAATCGCTATGGTTCATAAAAAATTCGGCGATGTCTTGGATAATTCGGTTGCTTCTCACCAAGATGGCAATTTGGCTGCATTTTACTCCTTTCTCCTCCACGAGCTCTTTGACCGTGGCCAAGGTTTGTTCCATCATCGTCTGCTGATAATCTTGCTGTGCCACCAGGTGAATTTGCACAAATCCCTTGCTCTGTTTATTTTCTGGCACAAGTTGCGCCACATCAGCATACGCATTCTTTACCTGCAGAGCTTCTTCAGGGCTATTTTTCTGTAGGGCTTGATATTCTTTGTCGGCAGCCACTTGAAAAAACTTATTATTGAATTCTACGACGTTGCGACAAGAACGATAGTTGGTGTCAAGGTGTTGTACATCAACTATTTCGGAATGTTCATTAAATTCTGTCTCAATATTGTTGAGCAGGCGCCAATCGCCCGCGCGCCATCTATAGATGCTTTGTTTCACATCACCTACAATCAAGTTGCTTGCATCCTGGTGGCTCATCGTCTCTTGCAACAGCACCTTGAAGTTTTTCCATTGGATTGTACTGGTGTCCTGAAATTCATCAATCATGACGTGCTCTAGTGAGGTTCCGATTTTCTCAAAGATGAATGGGGAGTCGCTCTCTTGTATCAGAGAGTGGAGCAAAATCTGCGTATCGCTAAGCAAGAAACGGTTGGCGTCGCTGTTCATCTCTCTTACTTTTCGGTTGATACTATCCAACAAACGCAATTGGTTGAGGTGCTTCCTGGTAAGTTCCGCACTCTTGTAAAGGCGCAGCATCTTAGGGCGGCATTTTTCCACCTCGCGCAAGATGGGGTAGAGGATGGTGGCTACGCAATTATACAAGTCAGTACCATTCTTCACATCTGCTTTCTTTACCCATGCCTCCGGACTGTCGTAGCATTTGGCAAAAGTTTCGTTGATGAGGTCCTCATCGTCGAATTTTCCGTTCTTCAATTTGTTGAAATAACTCCAAATGCCCCTTTGCTTGCCTGCCAAGTCTTCTGCGGAATATCCGTTTTCTTGAAGGGCTTCAAAGAATTTGTTTGCCTCTTCCGTCAGATAGTCTTTCGCCTTTCGGCTGACAATCCTCATCTTATCCGAAAAGTCTTTGAAAAATCCTTTTCTTTCCAAACATTCATTGATTTTCTCTGCATTATCCTTATAATAATCCTTGAAAATGTGCTCGCCAAATTTCTTGATTTGACCGATCACGTTCCATCCCTTGTCTTCCGCAATATTTTCTTTGATGTAGTCCATAATCCAAAAGAGCAACCGGTCGGTACCGCTGAGCGATTCTATCAACTCATCCACGGCTTGTTGCTCCACCTGTAGGTCGTTCAAACCAATGCGCAAGTTGGCAGCGAGGTCTAACTCCCTTGCTAAGTTGCGCAATACACTTTGGAAAAAAGTATCAATGGTCTCCACACGAAAATAATGATAGTTATGTAAAAGGAGTTGGAGGGCAATAGCTGCATTTTTCTCTATCTGCCGTTCTGAGAGATGGGGCAAAGATTGTTTGATTTGCTTAAGATACTCAATCGATTCTGGCAGATGATGGGCTATGCCATAGAGTTGGCTGACGATACGAGTTTTCATCTCTTCAGTGGCTTTGTTGGTGAATGTCACAGCCAAAATACTGTGATATGACGAAGGATTGTCTATAACCATCGTCATATACACCTTGGCCAAGGTAAACGTTTTTCCTGACCCAGCACTAGCCTTATATACTGTAAGTTGTGATTTCATTATCTTGATTTTTCTTGTTTGCTTGTTATTAGGAAGGATTCCTTATTAATTGCCGCATGTTTGCTTACCAATTGCGGAACAATTCAAAATCCCATCTGAATCCCACGCCGTCGAAAGTTTTGTTCTTGAAAGCGGCAAAGATGCCCAGCGACATCACTCGGGTCTTTACCCCATATCCCCATTCTGTATAAGGATGGAGACGGCGTACGAGGAGTGTATTGACATATAGGCGTTCTTTCTCTATAAAATGACCGATGATAGGCAACCAAGCTGTGAAGAATATGGGAGCTTCGTAAGTGGCGTTGCTACGCACATAATAGTCTGAAGCGTTGTACCAACCCGAGTTCAGTAACTCAAACTCACCGCTCCATTCATCGTTCCATCCACCGGGGATGTTGTTGTCACGGAAGTTGGTGTAATCCACAAAATCCCAATGATCGCCCTTTCGGGTATAAAATCCCGAACCCAACCGAAGCGAGTAGGATCTTCGGCGACTGGCATAAAGAATGGTTTGCATATCCATCTCCACACGTTCATACTCAATATTGGCATTGCAAAAGCCCTTGAACCCTCGTTCGTAATCCACCTTGATAATAGGTCCCTTTTTGCCAGTTGGCAACCATTCAAAAGCCAAAGCCGGTGCCACAGAGCGAAATGCCGATGGATAATTATTTAGCTTATAGAAATCTGGATACACTGCAGCACGATGGTGAGCCACCAAGCCCAATTCGACACCCCAATGTTGCGTGAAGCTCCAATGGTTGGTAATTCTCATGTAGTTGTCCTTGAACGCCGTATAGTCATTGTCGGGAGTCAATACCAAGCTATCTTTCTTCTGTGAAATGCCCAATATGTGTCGTGCCACCGTGTTGGTGTAGATCCGGTTTCCATTGCCAATCTCCACCTTAAAGAATCCATCATGCTTGTCATTGTACTTGAAAATGACAGGCATGTAATAATAGAATCGATGCTGCTTGAAGCTATATCCTGCCCGAAAGCGAAGCGAAAGCTGCAAATCTTTGTTGAAACTATAGCTACCTCGCATATCAAACTTATACACCAATCCTTTTCGCTGGCTGTATCCCATATACAGCGGATTGAAGAGCGGATTGATGCGAAAATATCCTTGGTTCTGTTTGCCAAAATCCTGACGGATGCGATTCAACATATTATCACCCACGATATCCCATAGGATATCCTTGGCAAAGTCTGTTTTTTTTGTTTCTGTACGAGATAGCGAATCATTCAACTCACGCTTTCTATAATATTCATGATAGACAGATTTCTCGGCCATATTGAGCTCCATAGGGCGTATTTTTGCCATCAAAGCCGTATCTTCTACATTATGGAGTGAGTCGCTTAACACTTTGGGAAGGTTATAGACCGTCGTGTACATTCCTGCAATCTGATTGCCCATAAACTTAAAGTTGGCTCTTAGGTCACATTTCTGCGGATACAACGACAGATAACCCTCTTTGCCCATCGTGATGGAGATAAAGAAACGAGTCATGTCGTATTCCCCTTCAAAATCCACAATGATGATTCTACCTGTAAGCCCATCCACTATTGCAGTGGAGCGAACTACCTGAGTATTTTTTAGACGTGGATATACCAACACCTGTACCTTACCAAATGGGAGAGAAATCATCTTGTAACGATAGAATCTTCTGTTGGATGGATGGTAAGGAGAGAGAATATTTTCCTGAAATAAGTTCTCGCTATATACGTTAGGTGTCATATAGCGTAGTACCGACGACATTGGATTGCGACGATGAGGAACTGTGCTTACATTGAGCATACGACGAAAGTTAAACTTGCCATCGCCGCCGTAAGTCACCTTGTTATAAAATTCGCTGATAAATCTTCTGCCACCTCCATGCGCCACCGCATACATTGTAGGCACCATCATCAACGTGGCATTACGCTTATTCGTATGCATTTGAAATTTCGTATAGGCATATGTTGATGTTCCAATTAATCCCGTAGTGTCAATTTTACTTACATAAGTATATATACGGCTTAACACCGAATCACGCAAAGCGTCCTTCGATGTATGCGTCTTGGCATTTCCCAACACAGAAATGCACAAGAAGATTAGGGTTATGACAAGATTTGTTATTTTCAAAGTGTTTCTATCCTAAATATTTCATTAGGATTTTCACGTTTCCTGACTCACGGAGCTTGTTGATACTTTTTTCACGAATTTGACGCACACGCTCACGGGTGAGTCCCATTTTATCACCGATTTCCTCAAGACCTTTTTCTGTTTCACCGATACCATAGCAAGCACACACAATTTGCTTCTCACGCTCCTTGAGTACCTTGTCAAGTACTTGGCGCAATTCCATAGCCATGCTCTCATGATCCACATGCTTATCTGTACGACTATCTTCACCGCTTGCCATTACATCAACCATGGAGTTGTCGTCATCATCACCAAATGGTGCATCAATGCTTACGTGATGACCACTGGCAGCCATGCTCTGAGCAATTTTCTCCTCATCTACACCTGTACGAGCAGAGATTTCCTCGACACTAGGGCGACGTTGGTTTTCTTGCTCAAATTTATTGATTTCGTGGTTTACTTTATTCAGTGAACCAACTTGGTTGAGAGGTAATCGCACAATGCGACTTTGCTCAGCAATTGCCTGTAAAATACTCTGTCGAATCCACCATACGGCATAAGAGATAAACTTGAACCCACGTGTCTCATCAAATCGTTCGGCAGCTTTTATCAAGCCGATATTGCCTTCATCTATCAAATCTGTAAGCGTCAATCCCTGATGTTGATATTGCTTGGCGACAGACACCACAAAACGCAAATTGGCTTCCACCAACTTGTTTTTTGCACGTTCACCTGCACGACCACCTTTTTTGATAGCCTGTGCGAGTTCTATCTCTTCGTCAATGGAAACCATTGGAGCTCTACCAATCTCAACTAGGTACTTGTCTAGTGCCTCGCTGTTACGATTGGTGATGCTTTTCTGTATTTTTAGTTGTCTCATGCTATACCTCTGCTCCTTTTAGTCACAATTTTCCACAAAGATAACAAAAATACAGTTAGATTGTTATTTTTGATAACTAACTTTAACATAATTATTTAACTACCTCATCCTTAACGTATTTCTCGTATGCATTCTTATAGCCATTAAACACATTTATATCCACATAGCCACGAATGCCCGATACTCTTCCATCTGGACATAGTTGCCAATACACCAAATGAATGTCAGGTTTATATTCTCCATAACGTGCTATCCATATTTTATAATTATGTTTTAAGTCGGGAGCTTGGCTGAGATACTTATTGACGAATGGCTGGTTGATGTAGAGAATAGGCTTTGTCCCCACTTCTCTTTCAACGATTTTCAGCCATGTGCGAACCCTAGCAAAAAGTACTTGAGTACCACCCATCTTTCGTATTTGGCTAGGCAATGGTTCTACGTCTAAAACGGGTGGAAAGTCACCTTTATTGATAATGGTATGCTTCAAGAACTGGCGAGCCTGTAAAGCTGCCGCCGAATTGGGTGAGAAGAAATGATAACTACCCACATGGAAGCCATGTGCTCTGGCTGCTCGGTAATCTTTCTTGTAATAGGGATTGAGAAGCGTGGCTCCTTCCGTGCTTTTAATGTATATGAATCGGATGGGATAATTTACAGAGCCACTTACAGTTTTACGACTGATAGAACCTAAATGAGAGATGCGAAGTCGTTTCCAATCAATATTATATCTTTTTCGTCCACTTATATGCTGATACTTAGAGATATCAATGCCATAGATGCGTTCAGAGGTATATACCAAGCGCTCGCCTTTATAAGTGTCATTTTTCCATTCACCTACACGCAAAGGTTTCTTGGGGGCAATTGTAAAGCCAAACCCATTACGCCTACCTTGTTCCCAAGCTCCCTCATAATAAGTGCCATCATTGCCTTGCCAAATGCCATGACCATGGGGTATGGCCATACTATCCACATCCCCCTTATAGTAACCCAAAGAATCGGGATAGAGGCTGAAATCGATAGAATTCCCTATAAGTACATTGCTCATACGAGCCAAGCTGATGGCTTGATACTCGGGCAAACTCTTCACACTTTCAGGTGTTTTTTGCGAAACTAATTGAAATATGTACATGTCGGCATCAGGCAATGCTTTGACTATTTGGCAGAACTGGCTATGCTGCCTGTTTTTTTCACCCAAATAGTGGGCCACGAATGTGAAATGGTGAACAATTTTGAGTAAGTCTGTACGTTTGGCGTGTTTCAGGGAGTCGAGAAGTTTTTTAGCAGAATCACGTATAGCCAATTCCTTCTGAGTGTATTGATAGATGGAACTGAACCCTTCGTCTGTTACGTTGTGAGAATGAATATAGTAATTCAGTTCTGCAACTTTCCATTTGGAGTCTTTGTAGATACTGTCAAGAGAATCTATACGTGCCTCGTATAGATGTTTAGCATTTATATTTTGATATTTGTTATGCGTTTGTGTTGAGTCGTAAACTCCGATGAGGCGCCCTTGGCAAGACGGTATCCCTATGTAAGAATCAGCAAAGAATGCATTTATGCGTGTTGTATCTGTCTCCAGTTGAAGCAAGGGCTTGCCGTCCAATTCTAGATTGTAACTACTGCATACGTCGATATGCGCCATAGCTGCTTTTACTTCCTCACGAGTGGTGTGAAGGCAGGAATAAACGTATGCGCCAGTAAGCATTACTATCAGTACTGCAACACTAGCGGGAATGAGTATCCTCAGCTTTTTGTTACTTTTCATATTCTAAATATATATAATGTCAAGATGCGTTGGGTCGCATCGTTTACCCGACATCGTTCAGATGTTCTTTCTCCCACCAACCAGACAATCTCTTCGTTAGCGTCTTCGACTACCAACTGTTCTTGTTTTTCAAAGAGATTACGTTTGTGGTCGGTAAGATAATCGCTCACCAATTTGCTACCTTTCATACCAAAAGGATGGAAGCGATCGCCATTTCGGGTGAGACGAAGCGTGAGTGGAAAACTCAATTTGTCTGCGTCTAAAGTGACGGTGTATTTGTCTTTGCTTGGCACAAAATTATGTTCCTTTTCTATAATTTTTGCCATTATTTTATTACCTTCTCCCCATACATACGTACCTTCTTCCGGTAGTTTTATAGGGCGAATGATAGGAATGTTAATAGGCTGAAGCAATAGTTCTCTTCTATCAATAATCAATTGGTGAGTTGCGGAATACCATGTCTTGCCTACAGCTTCTAAGCTCTTCTGAATTTCTGCTATCACACGACCAGAGAACCCATACGGACTTAAACAATGAAAGAGTGCATATTCTTGACTTGCTTGTTTTACGAGTTGCCCTTTGTCAATTTTTATCACCGAAGCCATTTGGTCAATGTGAATTGTTTCCTCAAAATGTGCATCTATCACTTTGCTGGCCTCTTTGAGATGGCGAGCAGTTTTGGCTATATTGTCAAATACAGAAGGATTGATGGTCTTGAGTAAAGGTAAAATACGAAGTCTTATCTTGTTGCGTACGACATCATCTACCAAGTTGGAACTATCCGTTATGTAGGATTCGTTTTTTTCGTCAAGATAAGCTAGGATCTCTTCTTTATTGACGCAGAGCAAAGGACGCAGGATATTGCCGTTGCGAGAAGAAATTCCTGTGAGACCATTGATACCGGTCCCCCTTACCAAATTGATGAGTACCGTCTCTACACTGTCGTCACGATGATGAGCCACACAGATGCCTTCGGCATTCATGTCTTGTCGCAACTGTTCAAAATAGCGATAGCGCAAATTGCGTGCTGCCAATTCAATACTCTCCTTGTGTAGGGTTGCATACGAACGAGTGTCGAAATGAATGCGGTGTAATGGAATGGCGAGACGTTCGCAAAGTTTCACACAGAATTGCTCATCACGGTTGGATTCTTCGCCTCGTAAATGGAAATTGCAATGACAAGCTTCCACCTGATAGCCGAGAGCACGAAGGGAGAGTAGGAGAGCAACGCTATCAGCACCTCCCGACAGCGCCACGAGATAAAGCTCCTTGGTAGATGTCAGAAGATGCTGATCCTGTATGTATTCTCTTACTTTTTGTATGAAGTTCATGATTGGCTCAGTTTAAGAAACTCCTCTGCTCTTTGTAAGTCTTCAGGAGTGTCAATGCCTACGGTTTCCACGTCTGTGGTTCCCACCTTTATCTTATAACCATTCTGCAACCAGCGCAATTGTTCCAAGCTTTCAGCCAATTCGAGCGAGCTTTGTGGAAGTTGGGTAATCTCCTTGAGTACTTCCTTGCGATAAGCATAGATGCCGAGATGTTTGAGGAATGGGTAGTGCAGAAGCCATTCTGCTTTCTCCTTACCACGCACAAAAGGAATCACACTGCGCGAGAAGTACATAGCAAAGCCTTGGTTATCTACTACTATTTTAGGGCTGTTAGGATTTTCCACAGCCTCCATGGAAGTAAATGGCTTTCCAAGAGTGGCTATTTGGGTGGAAGCATCATCAAAACAATGGCAGATGGTGTCAAGTTGGCTCTTTGCCACAAAAGGTTCATCACCTTGTACGTTTACCACAACATCCCAGTCGCCTCCGATTTTCTCGATAGCCTCCTCGATTCGGTCGGTACCACTCTTATGGTCTTTTCGGGTCATGACCACATTTCCCCCAAATGATTTTACGGTATTAAAAATGCGTTCATCGTCGGTAGCGACATAAGCTGTTTCTAGTGATTTTGCCACTTTCTCATATACATGCTGGATAACAGGCTTGCCTCCCAACATGGCCAATGGCTTGCCCGGAAAACGGGTAGAGGCATAACGGGCAGGAATTATACCAATGAATTTCATATTCTCAAAATTTTATATGGTTCTAGCTTTATTTTTACATTTTACTCCAATCGATAGAGCGAATAAAAGCCAAAGTCTTCACCCAATCACAATCGAGACAGAACTGAATAGGATAGTCTGTGCGATTATAATAGGCAAGTGTCACTTCTGTGTCATCATCGTTAAACAACTTATGGTCGAAAGTAGCTTGCTTAAAGATACTAGTCACGTATGGCTTGCTCTTTTTCTTTGCTTCGCCCAGACGCTTTTGATAAGCAGTGATGTACATGTTCATCGCCAAAGCTTGCTCATTCAGTATATTGATGTTCGTGTTGAGAGCATCCAAATCTACTGATTTCGACAAGGCGGCAGAAGCTGGCAAAACCTTGGAGCGTAAATAACTCATGGCATCATACTTGAATACTGCCACCTTACGTGTCTCCAAATCCTTGGTGGAGTCATTGACGATAGCCAATGAAGTCTTCACGATTTCATTTAATACGTCCTGTGCCTGGACAGCTGTAGAGAAAAGACTGCCAAACAAGAGAACCATTATCCATTTTTTCATCATATTCTTCTTTCTCTTTATTTTTATCAAACGTTAGGCATGACGCACCAAGAAGATGCTATGGTCGATGCATGCCGGAAGTTCTTCCTTGTAATGAGTAACCATAATCATAGTTTTGTTTTTACGACGGCAGAAAGTCTCTATGACATCTTTCACCAGTCTTCTATTGACATTGTCAAGCCCATGCAAAGGTTCGTCAAGAATTAGTAATTCAGGGTCTTTCACAAAGGCTCTTGCCAATAAAGCCAAGCGTTGTTCGCCACTGGAGAGTTTCAAGAATCCCTTGTCTTCCAATCCATCAAGCCCAAAGACCGACATCCAAAACCGACATTTCTCCATGTCTTCTTCCTTTGGCTTAACATAAAGCCCCACGGAATCCATCAGTCCACTAGCCACAATACGAATGACGGGAAGGTCGCGCTGATAAGAACGATGCAACTCTGGTGATACGTAACCGATGTGTTTTTTGATGTCCCAAATACTTTCCCCACTGCCACGAGGAATGCCAAACAAGGCGATGTCGCAAGCGTAGCTCTGTGGGTTGTCAGCACAAACCAAACTGAGGAGCGTAGATTTACCAGCACCGTTCTGACCACTCAAAGCCCAGCATTCGCCATTCTTGACCGTCCAGTCTAGGTCTTTCAAAATGATGCGTTCGCCATACTGTATGCATACTTTATTCATCTTCACCACCTCTGTTGTATGATACTCATGGTCGCTGTAAGGTAGGTTGATGATAGCTTGCTCTTTCTCTTCCGACAACACGCGAGAAGGAAACTCACCACGGTTAGCTAAGTATTCCTCCTTGCTCACCTTAGGCATCACCTTCATGTCTTTCACCTCCACAACATGCGTTATGAAATCGGGTATGTCGTCACTCTTGCTCAACACCAAGATAATCTGAAGGGCGCGTTCCTCGGAGAGTGTCTTGAGAAGCTCTTTGAGCTGGTCACGTGTATCTGCGTCAAGACCAATAAACGGATTGTCCATAATCAAGACTCTTGGCTCGGCAAAAAGGGTAGAAGCCAATTTAAATTTTCTCAATTCGCCACTCGACAGGAGAATTGTATATTTGTCCAGCAAATGCTCCATATGAAAGAGCTGGTAGATGTGCTTTTGCAATTCTCGGCGCTCAGGTGTGTCTTCACCTGCCAATTGGTAAGCTTCTTCAAGCTTGTCTTTTACAATAGGTGAGTTTTCATCAATCTCCAGCTGATTCCAACGTTGCTGCAAGAAGTAAGTACGATCATTATCCCCTCCATATGTATCACGGAAAGTGATATACTTGATGTTGTCGCTTACCATCGTTTTGCGACTTGGGGTAAAATCATAGCTAGGGTCGTGCATCAGAAGAGGATGGCGACCTACGATCATATCGACAAACATGGATTTGCCTCCACCATTAGGACCCACAATGGCGATATGCTCACCATCGCAAGCCTCAAAATTAACAGGTTCCGCCATACGCCATTCGGGCATACGGGTCACACCGTTTTCTATCTTAATGATTGTTTGCATTTGTTATTTCCTTATTTATGTGTTGTACGGTTGATTGCTGCCAATAGTTGCGCTTTCGGTCCACTCAGTTTCATCTGATTTCCATCCACTCTTGCTTGATTCTTGACAGCAAAGTCTTTCCAACTACTATAATGTTTAGCATCCGTCTCAGGGCGTCCCATCTGTAAGAAATGGCAATAGGCTGCACCCAATGCATCTGTGGCATCCATGAACTTAGGCATGTCGGAGTCTTGAATATTGAGCATTCTTTGCAACATACCTGCCACCTGTTCTTTGGAGGCTTGCCCTTGTCCCGTGATAGCCATCTTTATCTTGAGCGGCGCATACTCATGAATGGGCACATCATGATGGATGGCGGCGGCAATGGCAACTCCTTGCGCGCGTCCCAACTTAAGCATGGATTGTACATTCTTGCCAAAGAAAGGAGCCTCAATGGCCATCTCGTCGGGTAAATAAGCATCTATGATGCCTGTCACCCGCTCAAAGATTTTGCCAAGTCGAAGATAGGGGTCGCTTTCCTTGCGCATGTCAATGACTCCCATTACCACAAGTTGTGCCTTGTTGCCCGTCACCTTGATGACACCATAGCCCATTACATTCGTACCAGGGTCGATACCTAGAATAATCTTTTCGGTTTTCAGTTGATTTCTCATCACCTCAATTATCTTGGTGCCTATCTATCCATGTAAGGGTTATGGGCTAATTCTTCTCCGATAGAAGTGTAGTCACCATGCCCTGGTAATACCTTTGTATCATCAGGTAGCTGAGATAAGTATCTCAAACTGTTGATAATCTGAAACATCGAGCCACCCGTAAAGTCGGTTCTTCCGATAGAGTTATGGAAGAGGGTATCACCTGTGAACGCTACTTTCTCCTCCTTGCAATAGAAGGTGACTGAGCCTCGTGAATGTCCTGGGGTATGAATAATTTCCAACTCATGGTTGCCAAACTGAATCATTTCGCCTTCTTCAAAGAATTTTCCTATAGGTGGAAAGTCATAATCTATATTTAACTGATAGAAAGTTTCTGCTTGTTGCTTGAGATGTTTCATCAAGTTCTCGTCCTCAGCAGCCACTTCTGGTTTCAACCCAAACTCTTTATAGATGGTGTCATTTCCAAAATTATGGTCGAGATGTCCATGAGTAACAATGAGATGTTTTGGGGTCAGATGATTTTCTTTGATGTAATTCACGATGGCCTTTCGCTCCTCTGGATAAAAAGCTCCACAGTCAATGATGACACATTCTTGGGTTTCATCACTGACCACATAGCAGTTTTCCTGCAACATATTACATTGAAAGCGTTCTATATGTAACATAATCTTGCTATTTTTATCTATCTGTATTTATATCATATTCTCAATTGTGTCCAATCTTAGCTTGGCACATATACCAACTGCTTGTCTTGCTTGAACCATTCTTCTTCAAAGAAAGTACTTAATGGGGTCACTTCTGCTATGTTTTTATAGTTTTTGAGTTCCTCGTCAAGATTTCCTCCTTTCAAACAAAGAAGTCCATTAGGCAAAGCATTTTGTTGGCTCTTTTTGAAGTTTTTCTTGATAATCTTCATCAAGTCGGGCAATTGCATCACGGCTCGGCTTACCACGAAATCGAATTTACCATGCTCGTCTTCACCACGAAGGTGCTCTGCCGTCACGTTTTTCAGTCCTATGGCATTGGCAACCTCTGTAGCTACACGTATTTTCTTGCCAGTCCCGTCAATCAGCTTAAACTTGCATTCAGGAAAGAGAATTGCCAAAGGAATACCAGGAAAACCGCCGCCGCAACCGAAATCCAGAATCTCGGTGCCTGGTCGGAAGTTGATAGCCTTGGCTATTGCCATGGAATGAAGCACATGATGCTCGTAAAGATTGTCTATGTCTTTACGACTTATAACATTAATCTTAGCATTCCAATCTCTATAGAGAGTATCAAGCTGAGCTATTTGTTGCTTTTGCACCTCGGTGAGATGCGTGAAGTATTTGTTTATAATCTCCATAATCACATACATGAATGAATATTTGGGACAAAGGTAGTGTTTTTTTTCGAAATATGATTATGTTTTTCGGTTTTTCTTTTTAAATCCGTTGCGATTTATCTGTCTATCCACTCCTTGAGCAATGCCGACTTCTCCTTGCTCACGATGATTT